>WTGT01000326.1 GCA_011523445.1 Paracoccaceae bacterium | reverse complement strand
GCAAAAGCATACCAACATTGCGTTGGTAACAACTTCTCCAATAACAAGAGTTGCCAGCAGAAACTGCAAGGTTGGGTTGAGATACTGGATCAGTCCAACCTCTGTATATTTGATACGAGAGGTCGAATAGGTAAGCAGGATTAGGGGGCCTGCAGTAAACAAGCCGGAAAATAAATACATGACCGTATAAAAGGGATCAATACCAAAAAAACCTACTGGCTTGGCTCCCACTACCTCGACACCAGACAAATGTACATAAACCAAAAAACCGAAGGCAATTGGTGCCACAAGAAGTACATCAGTCGTAACGGACATAATAGGGTCTACCGTCAGATTTTTCTTTACAAGTCCGTATGCCAGGAAGGTAATTGCCAAACTCAATGGTATCCAAGGGAGAACTCCCTTGCTGATTGTCAGTATTCCCACCCCTATAGTAGCTATTCCCAAAGCGATCCACTGCCAGCGAGTAAATTTTTCCTTTAGAAAAATGGATCCTACCAAGACAGTTGTGAGAGGGAAAATAAAATACCCCAAGCTTGTTTCGGTTGCATAACCGTTTTGAACAGCAAACAGGAATATTATCCAGTTCAGGGTAATCATCGTACTACCGAAAAAGAACTTGATTGTGGTTCGTGCGTCGGAAAATAGCAGTAACAGGAATTCCCTGATTTTTTTTCGAAGGAATATAATCAACAGGAATGTTAACAGTGACCAGAAAATTCTTTGAGCCAAAACTTCCCAATGGGAAGCTTGGTCAAGCAACTTGAAATAATAGCCGGTAAATCCCCAAATTGTACTGGCCAAAGCCATGGCCAGTACACCTTTACTACCCTCTCTCATCTTGATTAGGACTTATGTTGGAAAGGGTTTGATGTAAATTTACATCCTGCTTGCCACGTTTTCCCAATTGACAAGGTTATCAAGGAAATTGGTCAGATAACCTGGTCGCTTGTTTCTGAAATCAATGTAATAGGAATGTTCCCAGACATCACATCCCAGCAAGGCAGTTTGTCCAAAGCAGAGAGGATTAACACCATTCTCAGTTTTGGTTATTTTGAGAGAACCATCTTTATCCTTTACCAGCCAAACCCAGCCGGACCCAAATTGTCCAACACCAGATGCAACAAAGTTTTCCTTGAAAGAATCCACTGAACCGAAATTATCGACGATGGCTGATACCAGTTCGGATGGCATCCCCGAATTACCTGGTCCCATCATTTCCCAAAACTGACAATGGTTCCAGTGTTGGGACGCATTGTTGAAAATACCATTCTGGGCAACAGCGCCACTTTGATAGGTACCGACCACTATTTCTTCAAGTGATTTGTTTTCCCATTCGGTCCCGGCAATCAACTTATTTCCGTTTTCCACGTAGGCATTATGATGGAGGCCGTGGTGATATTCCAAAGTTTCCTGGGACATACCTCCACTGGCAAGATCGCCATGCGAATAGGGAAGTTCGGGTAATTTAAATGTCATACTTTTCTCCTAACTAAAATTCGAAACTACTGCCTATTAAGATTAGATAACCTTTTCAACATTTTTTTCCAGATTGATGTAAGAGCAAAACCCAAGGTTTTGTCAGTCAACCATTCATCAATTTCAAAATTCAAATAAGCTGGATTGAAATACCGCCTGAATTCATATTCCTATTGGGCATCAAATACCTTCCAACAACCTGATTATCTTCTTACCTAGTATCAGACTTTTCTGAGATTAAACTTGAGGTATGATTTATGATAACCGTTTATCAACCAACTGATGGGAGTGAATTTAACGAAAAGGTAATACATGATCACACTTGATACGAAACCAAAAGCAATTGAAAGCAGAATTACATTGACTTGACTAAAACCCGCTTTGAACAACTCTCCACTAAACACGATTATGGCTAGTAGATGAAATAGATATATGGGATAAGACAGTTCAACGAGCCAATCAAGAATGGCATTTCGGGAAAGTATCATTCTGGTTGCGAGACCTAGGAATAACAAACACCAAAATAGTGAGCCCATTCCCTTTACCAGTAAATATAACCTAAAATCCGTCTCGAAAAACAATTGCAGTACCATCACCACAATTGCAAAAAGGGCTATTGATAGAAGGGGTTTGTTTCTGGCTATCAATGTGAAGATTTTTTGATTTGTATAGAGTACTGTCCCTCCAAGAAAATATGCAAAATAGTAAACAAAATTGCCAGATTTTATGTCCCCATACCTTTCAGGTGGCGAAAGAAAGGTATAAGTGTCCCAATTGTTATTGAGCAAACCTGCAAGTGGAGTTGTCAAAATTAAACACAATGCGATGACAAGAAGCAATATTGATGACAATGGTTTGGAATAAAGACGGTTGAAGTGAGGAAAATGGTACAAAAATACGAAGATCATGCAAAAGAACAGTAAATAATACAGAAACCAAAGATGCCCCAGGGTGAAATCCAACCTTCCATCTGTGTAGTCGTACAAAAAAGCAAACAACAATAGTGTTATGCCAATTCTTACCGCACGATCTCCCAAATAACTGAGTGAGCCTCTTTTTCGAATAACCAGAATGGAAAAAAAACCTGCAATGAGGAAAAACAAAGGCATTCGCCAACTTGTAATAAACCCCAACATAAGCCACACCCATAATTCTGGCTCTGGTATGTTCTCAATCCCGATCTCAAGTGCAACATCTGGATAATAATAAATTATAGGTGCATGAACAGCTAGTCCCAGCAGCATTGCGAATGCTCTTAGAAAATCCAGGTTATGATACCTTTGCATTCACTCCTCGGAATCTAATTCAAGATTTAGTTTGTTTTCGTGCATCAAATTAAACAAGGTAATTTTCCACAGGGTACTCGACTGCTTTATTTGATCTGGCCATATTAAAATGAATATACCCCAATAAATAGAAATATCTAAGTCCAACCGGCCCTACCTTCTAGCAGGGGAATTAATAACATGCTTTGGTAATTTGCAAAATGGATTTAAAGGTTTGGATTGTAAATGGTATTGATATACTGATTGGTATCACTGTTTCCTTTCTTCATCGTATTTGTGCCAATCTAATACAATGAATTTTATTGAAAAGTTTTACTTGTGATGCTCCTGTCAAAGACTGACATCAAAACCAAGGAAATCAGTACCAGATAGGCAAACCGATTAAGGCTGAGAAGAAAATAATAAGATAGGCTATATTTCGGTATTGTTTCTCCTTTTCAGAATCGAAAAAATATGATCCGACCCACAAGGCTGTCAAATAAGGAAACATTACTATAACGCCTATAATGACAGCCGATAAATCCAGAAGATCCTTGAACCCGAATATTCCCAGCAACAGCAAATCTGCAAAAATGAGATAGATAAAAATGTTTGCCCTAATTGTTTTTATTTGTAGGGTACTGGCCATATACAACATGATTACGGGAGGTCCGGGAAGTCCTACGGTTCCAGATAGAAAGCCCCCCAAACCGCCCGTACCAACAATCAGAGGGGCAGTCAGCTTACCCCTGTAACGAAAGCCAATTACCAGAAGGATCAATAAAACAAAGGTCAATACGGATACTGAGTATCGAAATATTTCAGGCTCCAGAAGAACAAGAACCAATACCCCAAGCGGACAGGTAATCAATGCCCCCAAACCAAGTTTGTATATATCAGGAAGATATGTGTCCTTGAGGGTTTTGGGAACCAGGGTTAAAGGTGCAGTCAGGTCCATTATGACCATTGAAGTCAATGCCCAGACAGGAGATAATTGTGAACCTGCAAATGGTAGATAAACCATTGCTGTTCCAAAACCGGAAAATCCTCTGACAAGTCCGGCAATAAAGGCACCTATTGATAAAATCAGTAGTCCTTGCAAGGATACTTCAGATAAGAACTCTCCAAGGAAAGATGCCAAAAATCTATTTACCTATTCTTTGATTTGAACTGTGTCGCTTCGACATCCTCGGTTTTTGACCAATCCCTTTTGACTCCGAGTTTTACCAATACAAAGCCGGCAATGAATACGGATGAATAGGTACCTACAATTACGCCCCAAGTCATCGCAAAAACAAAGCCCCGTATTACATCACCGCCGAAAATGATAAGCGTTATCAACGCCAACAGGGTAGTTACCGAGGTCATTACTGTTCTTGAAAGTGTGCCATTGATCGAGAGATTCATGACATCCAACAGTTTTTTCTTTTTGAATTTCCTCAGATTTTCCCGAACCCTGTCAAATACAACAACCGTATCGTTGAGCGAATAACCCACAATGGTCAATAGGGCAGCGATAATGGCCAAATCAAACTTGATTTGAAAAATACTGAAGATACCCAGGGTAAGAATAACATCATGAACCAATGCCGCGACAGCGCCTAGGGAAAATTGCCACTCGAACCTGAACCAGATGTACACGAGGACGGAAAAAATGGCAGCAAGTACAGCAAGTACAGCCTTTTGAATTAATTCTCCAGAAACCTTTGGACCAACACTTTCAACTAGGGGGAATTGCATATCCGGGTCGATATCCCTGAGGGCTTCCTGAACAAGTTCCAAAGTCTCCTTGGTAACAGCTTCATCTCCACTTTGAACCTTTATCCTTACCAATGCTACGTTTTGATCCTCATCAAAGGTTGGGTCAAAAACTTCTGTTATGGAAACATCACCCAGTCCCAATCCAGAGACGCTGTCCCTATATTCACCGATATTCACAGCCTCTGTGCTCTGGGTTCGGATGACCGTTCCACCCTGAAAATCAATGCCGAAGTTCAATCCCACCACAAGAAGAAGCAGTATCGACAAAACCATTGCCCCGATTGAACCCCACAGGGTATATTTGGTGTATTTGAAGAAATCCCAGTTGGTTTCGGTTGGTACAAGTTTCAAACGCATGATTAACCTATACCTTCAACTCTTTGGGGCGATATTTTGAAAACCAGAAAACCACCATTAATCTGGTAACAAAAATTGCCGTAAATACACTGGTAATTATGCCAATTCCTAGGGTTACGGAAAAACCTCGCACCGGTCCCGAACCCAGCGTGAATAGTATTATGGCAACGATCAAGGTTGTGAGATTGGCATCAATAATGGCTGAAAGAGCCTTTTCGTAACCGAGTTCTATCGCACGGGATGAGCCTCTTGACGACTTCAGTTCCTCGCGTATTCTCTCAAACACCAGTACATTGGCATCTACTGCCATCCCGATTGTCAGTACGATTCCTGCAATACCTGGCAAGGTAAGGGTTGCACCCAGGACTGATAGAACCCCGAATATCAGGAATAAGTTGATGGTCAGGGCTATGTTGGCAAAGATACCGAACAACCCATAACTCAGGGCCATAAAAATCATGACGGCAACCAAGGCAATTATACAGGCAATTTTACCTGCATCAATGGAGTCCTGGCCCAAATCGGGCCCTACTGTCCTTTCCTCTAGGAAAATCATTTCTGCTGGTAATGCACCAGCCCTTAGAAGTACAGCCAGATTGGTTGATTCCTCTACGGAAAAACTACCGGTAATTATACCGGAGCCTCCGGGGATATGAGAACGGATTACAGGAGCTGAAATAACTTCCTCATCAAGGACAATGGCAAAGGGCAAACCTATGTTTTCTGCAGTGTAATCACCAAATTTTCTTGCTCCCGAGGGATTGAACCTGAAGGAAACGGCTGGGCGGCCGTTTTCATCAAAATCCGGCTGGGCATCAGTTAATTCATCACCTGATACGACAGGAGTTCGTTCCAATATGTAAAATAAGTTCGGATTCTCAATTGAAGGATAGGAAACTTCAAGTCCTGAATTATTTCCGGATTGGCTGGATGCGGTACGGACAACATGGTGGAAGGTAAGTCTTGCCGTCGTACCAATCAGTTCTTTCAATTCTGTGGCTGAGCCAATTCCCGGAACCTGGATGATTATTCGGTTGGTGCCCTGCCTTTGGATGATCGGTTCCCTGGTTCCTACTTCATCTACCCTTCTTCTGATAATCTCCAGGGACTGTTCCATGGTTCGGTTGTCCGTTGCTGATTTTTCCTCTTCCGAAAGTTCAACTATCAGGATGTCATCCTGACTTGTTACCTGAATGTCCTTGGTCCCGATACCCGAAATATTGACTATCGGTGAAGCAAGCTCATCAACTATCCCTACAGCCAGTTCCATGGCATCGGCATTTTCTATCCTGACATGCAACTGGTCAGGAGGGGATTGTTGCCTTCTTATTGACCCGACGATGTTTCTATTCTTCCTCAATTCATCCCGTATCCTTGGCCACCAGGCATCTATCCGGTCAGCGTAAACCTCGGCAAGTTGAACTTCGGCAAGCAGATGGGCACCACCCCTCAGGTCCAAGCCCAGATTTACGAGGTTGGAAGGCATCCATGAGGGCCAGCTGTTTATTTCCTCTGATACTTCATTGGCAGCAACCTGGCCTCTTTCAACCATGATCACTGCATCATTGTGCTTTTCAACGGTAGAGTAAAACAAATTCGGGAAAGCAAGATAAAGCCCGCCCAGGCAGAAAATAAGGATGAACAGCCTTTGCCATGAAGGAATATTTAACATAATGCCATGTGAACTTGAATTTGGAGGTTTCCGATCAATACGATTATTTCAAACAATCCTTGCCTGAACCCAATTGAAGTTTGGCAAATATCGCACCATCATACAAATCAAATAATCAGGTGTGAAATTGTTGCGTATCAATAGCTTTAATTTGTTTTTTCCATCAATTGGGAAATAGTACTTCTAACTACTTTCACGGTCACATCAGGTGCAATCTCAACTTCGATCTCGTTTTCATTTTCTTTGGCTTTTGTTATCCGGCCAATTACCCCACCCTGGGTAACAACCTTATCGCCCTTTTTCAAAGCCGTTACCATTGCCTTGTGCTCTTTGACCTTCTTCTGCTGTGGACGTATAAGGAGGAAATACATGATTACAAAAATCAGTATCAAGGGCAGGAGATTGGTTAACCCCAATCCTCCTCCACCTGCTGCTTGTGCAAAGGCTGGTGTTACGAACATATTTATTCCTCTGGTGCGACTTAAATTGAGATTTGAATTGACTCTAATTATTTCTTGCAGGTGATAATTGCAAGACAGAGGGAAATCAATTAAACCTAATAAACTAATTTCTATGTTGATAATTTGAAAAGTATCTTGCTCTCCCCTTAATCTGATAGCCTGGTCAATCTATTTCCTGTATCTGATTGGAAATGGTTTCAACAAATCCTCCCGGCTTGAACCAGGCTACCTTAAGAAAACAAAAACGGTCTCAGGGGACTTAGAACATTTAATCTCATACAAAATTCCCACTCCATTTATTTGACAAACTGGGATAGAGCAATTGTCACAATTCTTCTACTATCTCTATCGGGTTGATCGAAAAAAAATATAGCAGTAAATAACCTTAACTTTTGTACCATTCTCAACTAGGTTTACCCGTACCCTATCTTTAAACTGTAGTTTTGATTTATGCATGACATTAAATACATTCGAAGCAACCCGGAGGAGTTTGACTATCATTTGGACCGCTTGGGCCTCGAACCCATATCGGCAGAAATTTTATCAATTGACAGATCTCGCCGTCAAAAGATCCAAGAGGCCGAAAATTTCAGGGCAGGTCTCAATCAGCAATCCAAACAGGCTGGATTGGCCAAGTCAAAGGGTAATCTCGACGAATTCGAAAGGCTGAGAGCAACCATATCCGATACTAGGGAAGCTGCACAAAAACTGGAACAGGAGGCATCAGAGGAAAATCGGAAATTGCAGGACTTGCTGCTTACCATACCCAATCTGCCCTCTCAGGATGTTCCTGTTGGTTCGAGTGAAGATGACAATGTAGAAATAAACCACTGGGGCGACCCTACGAAATTTGACTTTACCCCTGTAGAGCATTTTGAAATTCCTTCCGTAAAACCGGGTATGGATTTCACTACTGCAGCCAAGTTATCCGGTTCACGATTTGTCGTTTTGTCTGGCAGTATTGCCAGTCTACACAGGGCACTCGCGCAATTCATGCTTGATGTCCAGACCAAAGAGAATGGGCTGAAGGAAGTCTGGACACCCGTATTGGTCAATCCAGAAACCATGTTGGGGACCGGCCAATTGCCAAAGTTTGCTGAAGATTCATACCAGACTGAAGAGGGTAAGTGGTTGATTCCAACCTCAGAGGTCACCTTGACCAACATTGTTAGCGGCTTGATCGTTGATGAAGAATATCTCCCTAGGAGATATTGTGCACATTCGCAATGCTTCCGCTCTGAGGCTGGGTCCGCTGGCAAGGATACATCGGGCATGCTGAGACAGCACCAATTCGAAAAGGTGGAAATGGTCTCGATCACCAAACCATCGGAAAGTGAAAATGAGCAAAGTAGGATGTTGCGGTGTGCGGAAGGGGTTCTTGAAAAGCTCGAACTGCCCTACAGAACCGTTGTCCTGTGTACCGGAGATATGGGATTTGGAGCAAAAAAGACCTATGATGTTGAGGTATGGTTGCCAGGTCAACAAAAATACAGGGAGATCAGTTCTGTCTCGAATTGTGGTGATTTCCAAGCACGAAGAATGAATGCC
>WTGT01000193.1 GCA_011523445.1 Paracoccaceae bacterium | reverse complement strand
GTCAATGTAACCAAGGCATCCCAAGCTGCATTGATTCTTTGCGAATCAATATTTGATGGTATGGCAAGAGCATATCCTCCAACAGGAGCTATTGGATATCCATTGGTCCCAACCGGATGGGGCATATATTCTATATTATTGTAGGCTTTTGATTCCTTGTTTAGTTCAAAGAGTGGAGCCAATAACGTTGCCGAGTAGGCCATGGCAGACTTGCCATCCGCAAAACACCGAGCTCTCTCGTACCAAGACATGCTTAAAATCTCATTTGGTGATACATTGAGCAATTCCAATAAATACTCTGCTGCTTCCCTTGCTTCCGGAGAATCGAATTTTGGGCGAAAACAACTGCCATCAACATTTTCACAATCGAATCCCCCCATTGTTTTTCGTAGATCAAGTACCGGTTGGCCCAAAGCTGCTATGATAAACAGGAAGGAATGGCCAAGCGGTGTACCTCGGGCGGCATTCCAAGCAATGCCTGCAACTCCCCTGTAGGGATCATGCAATGCCTTGGCTGTGGCAATTGTTTCCGAGATGGTACTTGGAGGTTTCAACCCCTTTTCCTCTAGCAAATCCCGTCGGCATACCAAAAGTTCAGGTGTCGTTTGTACGGGAATTCCATACTGTCTACCCTTGTAACGTGTACTTGCCAACGCGACCGCATGAAAATCAGAGAGATCAAGGTCACTTGCCGTTACAAATGAATCCACCGGTAGAAACCGGCCTGCTTCTGCCATTTCCCCAAACCACGGCAAATCACAGGCAATGATATCATAGCGCGACACGCGTGCATTTGCATTGTTCAGTATTTCTTCGCGAAGGCGATCGATGGAAAGTGCACGACTCCAAATTCTAACACCAAATACAGTCTCAAGTTGCTTTCTTAATGCATGCATGGCCATGAAGGTTGGGTCCGCATGAACCAATAGTCGTAGTTCTCCACGAATTGGAAGTTTTGAATTGTAGACCGAAAGAGGAGGTAACGTATTGCTACCAATGTAAGATGAACCAAAGTAGTATTCATTGTGGTGTTTTTTTAATCCATCAACCGGCTCGGCAATTCCACCAACTAGAGTTCGTGCCCTACGAGTGAATTCCTGCCATTCCTGAATGAGTTTAAGTGAAGGATGAAGGGAAAATGATTTCCCCGTGGGCGTTTTGGGGCGTCTTATGATCAGACCACGTTTTTCTATATTTGCAAGTGCACGCTTAGCTGTTCCATAGGACATGCCAGAAGCCCAGACCAAGGAACTGCTGGTAGACAATTTCCCACTAATGTGGTTACGCATTAGTTCTGTGAGAATCCTCATTTCACTGTAACCAGTCTTAAGTGAAAGTGATAATTCTGCTTCACTCTGAAACTGATCGATGAAATCAAGCAACTTGGAAATTTCCTTGCTGGAAACTTCTGGTTGCCAACGCCTGTCTTCAGTTTCGTAGGGACCTTCCGGCTTATTCCTGTAGTACATTGAAAAAAGTGCTATCGCATGAAAATCCACAACGGATATTCATTGTAAGTTACGTGTTGTTACAGCCAAGACAAAGAAAAAACCAAATATTATTTTGACCCAAGTACTCAACTAATTCAATTTTTTCCTTAAGGGTATTCAAGGAGGCCCGGTCTGGCGACGGGCCAGTAATGGGCCACGTCTGGCATCAACATCAGAAATTATTTGCCGTCGACGTTGATTTTCATCAAAAATTCTACTTCCTGTTTGGAACATGATCACGACCATCAGCAGGACACCAAGATATAGTTGAACCATAAAAGCTGGAGTTACATTAAATACCAAACCCGTGTTCAGGAAATTAACCGTCAAGGTACCAATTGCAGCACCGATTACACCTCCCTTACCACCCAAAATTGATACACCACCAATAAATGCTGCAACAGTACCGGCAAGAAGGAGATACTGGAGTCCCAAGGCCTGGGCTGTACCTGATCTAAGACCAATGATCACCCCTCCGAGGCCGGCACATAATCCTGAAATCGCAAATACGATAATCATTGGTCGCTTCAGGTTGACACCTGCGGCAAGCGCTTCCTTTCTGGCACCGCCAATGGCGTAGATTTCACGACCAAATCGAGTATAGTTCATGAAAATACCAACGAGAATGAACATGAAAATCACAAGAATACTTGCAGGTGAAAAGTAACCGAACATCTTCGTTGTAATGAAGTCCGGAACTCTGAAATCCGTAAGCATTACGGTTTTTTCCTCAGCTGCAAACAAGGCAACCCCCCTGAGCAGCATCAATGTTCCCACAGTAAGTACGATTGCCCGAACACGAAGGTAAGCAATGAAATAACCTTGGATCATTCCGATGGTCGTTGAAATTGCAACTGCTATCAAGAGGGCTGGTACCGCTCCCAGGCTATCGGTAAAACGAACGACAATCACAGCTGCCAAGGCAGCATTGGAACCTATTGAAAGATCAATTTCACCGGCTATTATGCATAATGTAAGGGCAAGCCCGACAAGTCCCAGCACAGCAAAGCGTTCCATAATGGCAAATGTTGTTCTGTGGGTAGCAAACAGATCATTGGTAAAAGCAAAATAGCAATAGACACAAACCGCGAGTAATATGGCAAAGGCCAGATCGTGGTTTTCAACAACCCAATTTTTTATTTTACTCACTTTTACCCGTCTCCTATTCCTGAGCTCTGGATCCACGTCGAACAAGTGCGAAAACGATAATGGAAAACACGATCATGAGTCCTACTGCCAAAACCCTTGGTCCGCTGTTAAAACCATGCAGGACCATCATGTTGTCAACCGTGGAAATAAATATAGCTCCTAAACTGGTTCGGAGTGTTGAGCCAAATCCTCCCATGATCGAATTTCCCCCGACCATGACTGTAGCGATAACCATAATCGTCATATCACCGGAAGAACCAAATTCCGAAGAGAAATAATTGACATGTGCACTAGATACTTGTGCCGAAAATGCTATGGCCACGAAAGCAGAGCAGACGGATGCAATAATGCAGACCTTGATGGCCATTGGAAAATTTTCATGACCCGTGGACTTCCCCGCGGCCCTATTTGCGCCGATCAAATAAACCTGTCTACCAAAATTTGTATAACGTAGAACACATTCAGCCGAAATCGCGATCAATATGAAAGCAATCGTAATATTCGGCAACCCCAAAAATGATCCGGTTCCAAGCCATTCGGCACCATGAGGTCTTCGAAATGAAACCACAAGGTTGTCACTCCACCACGAACCCAATCCAAATAATAATCCTGCGGCTCCTAGGGTAACCACGATGGGATTACCTCCGAGCCCGATCAATGCTCCTTGAGCCGCACCAGCAATAATTGCCACGCCCATAGTCAGTAGAAACGATATTTCGAAACCATATCCTGAAGACATGGATGTAGCGAAGCATATGATACAAAGTGCTGCCGTCTCCTTCATGGAAAGGAGAAAGAAATTTCCTGATAAGGTAACAAACGTCAAACCGATTGCCATTATTCCAACAAGTGCTGCATCTCTTATAATTGTCTTAAAATTGAAAATGGTAAGAAAGTTCGGTGCAGTTGCCATTCCAACAATAAAAACGACAAGAAACAGACCTATAAGACAAACCACCAAGACAGAATAGTCACGAACAAGCCGATCAACAAATCCCAAACCTGTTACCCTGGCATTGGCAATTATACTGTTGCTCATGCTGATTTGACCTCTTGCTGCTCCCCGAAGGGATGAGTAATTTGTTCAAGGATCTTGGCCGCAGAAATATCTTCGAATCCAATTTCACCAATTTGCATTCCTCGATAGAAAGTTATGATACGGTCTGACAGCCCTGTGATCTCCTGGATGTCGGTAGATGCGAAAATAACAGCCATACCTTCATTTGCAAATTCACGAAGTTTACCATAGATTTCGGCTCTTGCACCGACATCAACACCACGGGTCGGTTCATTGACCAAAATGATATTCGGCTCGATTGACAGCCATTTACCTAGTGCAACTTTTTGCTGGTTCCCTCCAGACAACAAACCTGCTTCGGTGCCCATACGTGACACATCGACAGTGAACTTTTCAGCATTACCAGTTGCCAACCTTACTTCTGGTCCCAGGTTAAGGAAGCCATATGTGGAAATTCTACCAAGTGCAGGTGAAGTAAGGTTTTCCTTGATTGGTCGGCCAAGGAACAATCCATCAAGTTTCCGATCGTCCGAGCAATATGCTATTCCTGCCTTAATAGCTTCCTTGGGAGATTTCGGTAAAAACTCTCTACCTTTATATCTTATGTAACCCTCCCGTGTACCACTGGCCCCTCCGATAGCGGAAAGAATATCGCCTGATCCACTACCCAACTGTCCTGCCAGACCCAGTATTTCACCTGGATAAACTTCGAAGTTGAAGGGCTCGACAGTAGTATCCGACCATAATCCGCACACTTCCAACAGTGGTTCCGTTCTTGTTAGATTCATTCTTTCAGGAAACATGTTTTCCAACTCTCGGCCAAGCATGGATTCAACCAGAGAATGTACATTGAATTCAGATGCCTTGCGTGGTTCTTGACTTATCCCATCCCTTAGAACGGTTATTCGGTGACAGATCTTGAAGATTTCATCTAGCCGATGACTGACGTAGATAACAGATTTACCATTAGCAGCCAGCCTATCAACCATTTCAAGAATGCGTAGACTATCAGATTCACCCAATGCCGCTGTGGGTTCATCCAGTATCAATACTCTTGGATCGTGTGCCAGCAAACTTGCAACTTCAACTAATTGCTGTTCACCAACAGAAAGTCGATTTACAGAAATTGATGGATCTACCTGGTCTAGCCCTACCTCCTCCAAATATGGTTTGGCTTTCAATGCAAGAGATTTTTTTGTAGCAAACAATGGGACGGTGTCACCAACCAGAAATATATTTTCGGCAACGGACATTGCAGGAATGAGACTTAATTCCTGTTGGGCAATGGCAATTCCTGCTTTTTCTGCCCGAGATGGATTTTGAAACCTGACAGGAGCTCCATCCAAGGTGTATTCCCCTGAATAGCCGTCGTCAAACCCACTTATTATCTTTACCAGAGTTGATTTGCCTGCACCATTTTCCCCAACCAGCCCCATGACCTCAGATTCGGCAATTTCAAAATTGACGTTTTTTAATGCCTGAATTGCTCCGAAGGACCGATTAATAGCCGATAGTTTTAGTATCACTAGGAGATTCTCTAGTTACGAGGACTGTAAATTAATATAGTGAAAATCCATTATGCACAAAGGGATGGTATATTACCACCCCCTTGTTATCTTTACGATTGTGTCTTGGGTTATCCTCCCCAAGCACCTGAACAGAGTTCATCAATACCGTACAGTTTACCGTCATAACCGCGAAGTGCCACGGTTTCAAGATTGTCCAGTGTTACTGCAGGATTTGGTGTGAAGTTGATGTAATTCGCAAGTTCGCCTGTCTCAAGATATTCCTCCACCATCTTGATTGCAAGTTGGCCCTCGTGTAAAGGGGATTGCAGTGTTGTACCGAATTGCTTTCCTTCCTCGATCAACTGCTTGTCTCCGTTACAGACGGTTCCGACGGCAATGACATCTTCTCCCATGACATATCCTGCTTCTTCAAAAGCCTGGATACCACCTGTAAGAATTGCATCATCCATGCCGTAAACAAAATGGATGCCTTTATCACGGTTGGCAGCGATCAATTTTGCAGCGCCCTTGTAACCATTTGCTTGACCGAAACCCTCTCCGATATCTCCGATAATTGTCAAGGGCGATCCTGCAATAGCATCGTTGAAGGCATTGATCGAAAGACCATATCCACCATAGGAATGTGGATAGGACAGGACGAGAACATTAAAACCCTCACCTCCTTCAGCCAGTTTACGTGCTGCTGCTTCTCGCATCATGTAACCTGCATTACGTGCACGCAACCTGTCATCTGGACCAGCATAACCAAAAATGTACTCCCGATCCTGATCGTTGGGCAATTGATTGATTTTCAATACCGGTACTCCGGTTTTTGCCAAAGCACGAAGCGAGCCAAGACCTGCCGTTGCATCAGAAGGCCACCAAATAAATACATCTGGTAGTTGGCCTGCAGCCAAAACTTGTTGGACCTGTTGGTCCTGTTCTGCTTGATTGAATTGGTTTTCGAAAACTTTGATGTCAAATCCCTTCAAGGCAGCAGTTTCCTTGATACCCTTAATGAATCGACCAATATAGGCTTCACCAGCTGGACCATTGAATGAAATGATTGAACCCTTGTCTGCAGCGAGGGTTGCATTACCACCTAGCCCAATCGCCATACCGGATACTAAAGCTAGTATTAGTGATAATCTTTTAATCATGATATCTTCCCTTTATAAAACTTAATGTACTGAGCAATTTAATGCCTTTGAGAACATAATATTGAGGTTGGTAAGAAAAAAAATTCAAATTGTATCCATATTGGATATTTTTTGTCCATTCATGATATTATTTTGATTTTATAATTTTTCATATTTTTTATTCATTATTCAGTAATTGAATTAAAGAAAAATGGAGAATGATTTTGAATATTCACGAAACACGACTTAAAGGCAAAAACATACTCATCACCGGAGCAGCACAAGGAATGGGTGCTGCCATCGCGGAATACTATGCCGCACAAGGTGCCAAAGTTTGCATTGGAGACATCAATCTGGAGGGATGTCATGATGTTGCTTCAAGGATCAATAAGGCAGGTGGTTCAGCAGTGGCAGTTAAGTTGGACGTTACGAAACGAGCCGACATGAAAGACGCAGTAGATGCCACGGTCGAAGCCTTTGGTTCTATCAATGTCATGTTGAATAATGCCGGTATAAACAAACCGTTGATGTTCTTGGATGTCACAGAGGAAAACTGGGATATGATTATGAAGGTCAATGCTCTCGGTGTTCTCATAGGTATGCAGGAAGCAGCAAAGGCAATGATAAAGCAAGGCAAGGAAAACGGACCTTACAAAATTATCAATGTAGGGTCCATTTTGAGTCGTCAGGCCTTTGACGACGTTATACCCTACTCTTGCTCCAAACATGCAGTCCTAGCCTTGATTAATGGTGGTGCAAAAGCGCTTGTCGAACACAATATAACTGTCAACGGGTATGGTCCCGGTGTGGTTCGAACGGAATTATGGGAACAACTTGACAAGGACCTCGTTGAAATAGGTAAATTTGAAAAAGAAGGGGAATCAATGGATACCTTGGCCGATACCATGATACTAATGAAACGTTATTCCTATCCGGAAGATGTTATTGGAACCGCAGGATTTCTTGCCAGTTCCGAATCCGATTACATGACAGGACAATTACTTATGATTGACGGGGGTATTGTAATTCAATAACCCAAATCATTATGGTGGTGGATAACACAGGATTTACCCCCTCCAATTAACACTGTAGGCTTTAGGAACTAAATCAGGTAAATCAACCTACATTGAAATGAAACTGGCAGATATCGAGAGGCTATACGGCAGAACCTGAAGGCAGATCAAACCTTTTGGAAATCTATCGAAGGGTACTTTGTTTTCTCAACATATTATCTGGATCAAATGGAGGTTTGGATAATAATTCGGCCTTTGTCCTTTGATCATGGAGGTCGATTTCAAATGTGACATTTGCCACCTCATTTTCTGCCAGCCTTACAAAGCCCATGGCAAGGTTTGTATTCGTTCTGTATCCGAAATCACCTGAAGTTACCGTACCAACAACTTCATCATTACCATAGATTGTTGAGCCTGGGTGTGCAGAAGCTTCCTGGCTGTCAACATTCAACAAGACAGAGCTGTTTCCAGTTCCTTCCCGGGTTCTTTGCAACAGAGCATCCCTGCCTAGAAAATTCTCCTTGTTTCGGACAAACATTCCCAAACCTGATTCATAAGGGTCGAATTCGGTCAAAAGATCAGCTTTCCAATGTTTGTAACCCTTCTCCAATCTCATGCTTTCGATTGCCAGGCTTCCAAAAGGTTTTATTCGAAGGGGTTCCCCTGCTTTCATAATATACTTCCAGATATCGAGAAGTTTTTCACTTGGTACGTGGAGTTCAAATGCCAGTTCACCAGAATAACTCAGGTTAAAAAGGTAAATCCCAACACCGTCAACAGTCACTTCTCTAACATGTCCCCACTGCAAGGGTGATGCAAAATCCTCGGGATTTAAGATGTCTCGTACCAATTCAGGGGCTTTGGGACCTGCCAGCAGTATAATTTGATATTCCTCGGTCAAGGAAGTCAGTTGTATTGAACCATCATTGGGGAGATGGGCTGATAACCAATCCCAATCATGTACCTCGGAAGCTGCAGCTGAACCATACCAAAATCGAACACCCATGTTTACCAGTGTGGCTTCAGACTTGACCATACCATGATGGTTCAAGAAATAGCATAATCCGATTCGCCCACGCTCTTCTGGAATTTTCGAACAGGAAAGTCGATCCAGCCATTGAGGAATCCCTTCCCCAGAGATTTCGATTCGATTGAACCCATTAACTTCGGCAATGCCAATATTTTTGTTCAGATGAAGAACCTCATCCCTGACTAGGTCATTCAAGTT
>WTGT01000086.1 GCA_011523445.1 Paracoccaceae bacterium | reverse complement strand
GTATGGCCAAGAAAAACATCTTCAATGCCATTTTCCAGACACCATTCGGACATTACCCTGTACCTGCCTTCCCGAGCCTTGAGGGATAAATTCCCCTGGGATCCATCATTTTTCCAATAAAGGGTCTGGTGTGTCCATCCCAACCCTTTAGCAACACGGGCTACAAATTCACATTCTTTCCGTGCCCCTTGCCTTAATTGATGGTTTACTGATACAACACTCAAATTCAGGTTATTGACCTTACACCAGTCGGATAAAAGCAGAAGCAACCCCATGGAGTCACTACCACCAGATACAGCAACGGCCACATCCTGATTGGTAAAGGAAAAAAGAGTGTCGAAAGAATGAAAAACCTGGCCGGTTTCAAGTAGACCCATTACATTCAAAACGACTTATGTAGTTTTTGGAGTTTTGGGCCTCAATGGTATTCGGGAAGCGCTCGACAACGGCGCTAAACATTTGACAAGCTTCTTCAATTCTTTCCCAGGACACGAATACCTGTCCCAATCTTAACAGGGTCAAAGGGGCCCTAGGACCGGAATTGTCTTCCAGAAAACTGTTCAAAAATGCCTCACTGGCTTCCTTCCAATTCTCAAGTTTTGTCCGGGCCTCTCCAAGATAAAAATAGGTATCAGCTTTGAGATCATTGTCCGGATAGAGTTCAAGTAATTTCTCAAACTCCACAATGGCCTGCTCAAACTCGTTTTCCACGAAATGGTTCAAACCATTGTTGAATAGGACATCTTCAGCTTCAATATCTTCGAGCAGGGCACTATCCTGCGGTTTCTCGGGAATTTCAAAGTTTTCCACCTCGGGAGAGGGTTGGTTAATAGGGATGGCCACTTCGCCACTTGCAATTTTCTCAACCCTTTTTTCGATTTCCTGAAGACTGACTGAGACCCTCGCTACCTCATTGTTGATTTTATATTCAATGAGCTCAATCTTGTTCAGATTTTCCCTGATTTCATTTTCGATTTCATCAAGACGGTCCAATAGAGTGTCAGAACCAAAGAATTGTTCTTGCATCTCATTATCCGATTGTACTAGCTCCCATCGAAGAACCTGCAATTTGAAATCAAGATTTTGAAGTTCGATTCGGATATCGGCCAGACGTTCCTTTACGACCGGGTCAAGAACTTCTTCCTGTTCCTGTGACCAACCGGAAATCGGTACCACTACCCAAAATAGTAGTGGTACAAAAAGAAATGGCTTGATGAAATTACTGAAATTCAATTTAACTACCGGCCGTTTCTTCAATTAGAGTTACCACCCTTCTGTTCTTGGACCAGCAGGTCTCGTCCGAACAGGCAGCAAAGGGACGTTCCTTGCCATAGCTAACGGTTGACATTCTTACGGCACCGACACCCTGTTGCAACAAAAAGGTTCTGACCGCTTCAGACCTTCTGGCACCCAGGGCCAGATTATATTCCCTGGTACCTCTTTCATCAGCATGTCCTTCAATAGTGATTGTCATATCTGGGTTTCGCTGCAACCAATCAGCTTGTTCCATCAATATTTCCTTCGCCTCATTGGTAAGTGCACTTTCATTCAGGGCAAAGAATACCCTGTCACCAATTTCATAGTCAAAGTAATCCTTCGAAAAATACGCATACTCACTTTCGGTATCAATAGCACTATCTTCAATGCCGGTAAAGCCATCACCAGCAGTATCATCTCCACCGCTGGTATGTACGGTACTACCTCTGGTAACGGTGTTTGCACCACAACCTGCGATAAGAAGTAAACAACCGATTAAGCCCAATATTCTCAATAACTTCATTTTATGCTCCTTTATTACCCTTAAAATTACCTAAGAGGGGACCATGTTGGATCCGATGCAAAGTTTGGAGTATCCAGTTTTGTCAAATTTCTACCTGTTACATCGACCGAATAGAGAGACGGTCCACCCCTTTCCCCAGGCTCTTCCCTGAAGAACAACAACACCCTTCCATTAGGTGCCCAGGTCGGTCCCTCATCCAAAAATGATCTCGATAAAAGTCTTTCCTCCGTACCATCTGCCAACATCACTCCAATATGAAATATATTCCCATCCTGTTTTGTAAAGGCTATGTAATCTCCTCTTGGAGACCATACAGGGGTTCCGTACGTTCCATCTCCAAAACTGATTCTCGATACATTCCCGCCACGGAGGTTCATGGTATATATTTGAGTAGTACCACTACGGTCTGATTCAAAGGCAATACTTTTGCCGTCCGGTGAATAGGTCGGTGCAGTATCAATGGCACGATTTCTTGTAATTCTACTCGCTTCATTAGTTGCCAGATTGGTTTCATAAATGTCGGTATTCCCCCTTGTCGTTCGTGAGAACATGACTTTTTTGCCATCAGGTGAAAACCTCGGTGAAAAAGTCATGTCGGGAGTGTCCAGGACCCTTGTTTCTCTCCCATTCCTGAGGTTCAAACGAAATACGCTGGGTTTGCCGGTCCTGTACGAGGTATAGATCAACTCATCTCCTTCAGGAGAAAACCTAGGAGCCAATACCAGGGATGTACCATCGGTCAGGAACCTTACATTAGCGCCATCATAATCCATGATAGTCAACCGCTTTGTACGATCAGTCTTGGCTCCAAATTCCGAAATGAAGGCTATCCTTGTATCAAAATAGCCACCTTCACCTGTAATTCGGGAATAAACCACATCCGAGATTTTATGGGCCAAACGTCGCCAGTTACTTTCGGTCCCACTATATAGAACCCCCTGCCCTAAACTGGATTCGGCGAATACATCATGCAATCTGATTTTAACAACCAAATTACCATCTTCACCATGTGCAACTGCACCTGTCAGGAGAACATCAACATTAATGGCTTTCCAATCCGAAAACTGCACTGGGGAATCAAAATTCGTAATTTTTCCAATATGAGAATTCTCTGGCACAATCCTGAACAATCCTGTTCGCTCCAGATTGGATAAAATCAGGTCGGTAATATCCTTTGCCTGTTTTGTGGTTCCAGCACTCTCAGCAATGAACTGTGGAGCGGCAATTGGAAAGAGTTGGATAATTCCTTCATTAATCTCTATTTGCAGGGGACCATCACTTCTGGACTGAGCCAATCCCTGTCCCCCCAGAAAACTGACAATTACTAAAAATGAAATTACCCTTAAGGCCAAACGCATTAGTATCTATTCCTTATTTTTCAGGATTATATATATTTATACTTGTTCAAATGGTTAGTATTTTCAACTCAAATCCCGGATCAAATTCAAAAACATAAAGACTGGACCAATTTTGAATGTTCCTTTTGTGGGTTCCAAGCAATTTCAATTATCCATCCGTTAGTCATACAACCTTATATTAATAGGTTTCTTCCTACTGTCTATAACAATTCTGGCAAATAGTTCTACCCGAATTACCTTGAAGGTGCATGATCATCAATTTTTGCTTCAGTTAACTTATATCCCTTGTCAATCTCCAGCAGCAGGGGTTTTGTAACATAGAACCGTCAAACAATCGAACGCATGAACCCATTATATGCTTTATTGTTTCTATCTGTTTCTCATTTGCTCAGGGTTAAATGTGTAAAGGACTTCTTTCCAAAGATCATATTTTTCCTTCGGTAGATCATGCCCATTTTCCAACCCTTTCGTGATTGCTCTCCTTGCTACTTCGAAGGCTACCTCCACGGCTTTATCGTTCACTCCTCCATCTGAATTGTACAATTCGATTTCAATTGGTTTGCCTGTTTCGTCCATTCTTATTCGTACAGTCAGTATTACCCGTTTTGCTTCCGAGGAAAGCGCACCAATATTCCAATTATCAACAATCAGGCTTCTTAACCTTTCGATTTCACTAGTGGTAAGGGCCTCAGGCTCTGGTTCGGGTACAGCCTGAACGGGTTGACTGGGTGTGGTTTCTTCAAGAATTTGTGATATCACTGAATCAATGTCCAAATCTTCAGAGACCGTGAAGTCTTTTGGACGGCTGGTAGGTGCCCCCAAGGCCAATAGATTATTGGTAACCTTGAGATCCGTTGAAGGAATCGTTGCTTCTTCGGATTTATTTGCTTCGGTAACGGTAATTGGTGTTGTTGCTTCCTCTGTCGTGCTTTCCTCAACAGGCTCAGTTTCCAATTCAAGCACCGTTTCTTCACTTGGTGAAGTGACTTCCTGGGTTATTTCAGCTACCTTCAGTTCAGGTTTTTCCAAGGGATTGTATTCAGAAGTGACCTTGGGAATTTCAGGTAATTTGAATTCGTTTGCCTTGGGTAAAGAGGTTGGATCCTTGATCACAATATTTTCGGTTAAACCCTCGGGTACTCCAATCTTAACTCCGGGAGGTTCAATAGGTTGGGGCAATTCAGGACTGATGGTTTGAATATTGGCAGGTACTTCGGCAATGTTGGGCTGAACCTTTAAATCTGGAATTACTGGCTGAACAAATTCTGTTATTTCCTGAGGTTCATCCTCGGTTTCGGTAATTAGTTCCATGTCGGATGGTTCAACATTTTCCTCGGCCAAAATGCTATCACGATTAAGTTCCACTTCGGAAATCAATTCAATACTGATCACTTCATTGGCTGGAATAATGAAATTCGGTGTCCGATAGAACTCTACACCAATAATGAGAAACAAAATCAGTGCATGTCCAAATATTGAAAGAGCAAAACCTGATCTCACCAGCAAACCACATTATTATTAATTCAGTTGATCGAAGGTGGGACCTCCGCCATCGGTTACCAGCGAAATATTCCTGAAGCCGGCATTGTTTAGTGCTCCCATTACCTGCATTATAATTTCATACCTAGCTTCCTTATCACCTCTCAAGAAAATCTTGTCAGAGGTTCTTTCGGCCAATATGGATCTGAGTTTCGGTATCAGTTCGCTATTGGAATATTCCGTCTTGTTGATTGAGACTTGCCCGTCGGCAGTAATTGAAAGTGTTAGCGGTTCCTCTCCACTATCGCTCAGTGGAGTTGCTGCGGTTTCGGGCAGTTGAACCTGAACACCCACCGTCAACAAAGGTGCAGCCACGATGAAAATTATGAGTAATACCAAAACTACATCGACAAATGGGGTGACGTTTATTTCCGACATGGGTTTGTGGATGATGCTTTTTTGGCGACGGGAATGTCGTCCTGACTTGTTTATGGAAAGGGCCATAAACTACTCGTCACTCTGAACCATCTGTTCGATTTCTCTTGAAACTATGGTCGAAAACTCATCGGCAAAATCATCAAACCGGGCAGCAAGACTATTGGCCTTGGTAGACAAATTATTGTAGAACACAACGGCCGGGATAGCTGCCAATAACCCCAAAGCGGTTGCGGCCAGGGCCTCACCTATCCCAGGTGCAATGACCGCAAGATTGGTATTTTCCTGAATTCCGATTTCAGAAAACACATTCATTATGCCCCAAACAGTCCCAAACAGACCCACAAACGGTGCCGTTGACCCAACGGTTGCAAGAAAATCCAAACCTCTTGAAAGAGTATTGATCTCGTTGTTTACAGCATTGCTCATTGAACGATCTATTCGTGAGGAAGCTCCTGAGATCAATACCCCTGATTTGCTGTGGGATTTTTCCCATTCATCCATCGCTGCACAGAAAATCCGTTGCAAGGCACCAATTGGATTACCTTTTATTCTATCATAAAGTTCTTCAACGGATTCCTCTGACCAGAAAGCATTTTCAAAGGATAGGGTCTGATTTCTCACTCTTCCAAAAAACAACAGTTTTTGGAAAATTATTGCCCAGCAAATTATTGATGCTAGGATAAGTAAAACCATCACGCATTGAACCACGAATCCTGCCAGAAGGAAGAGATTCAACAAATTGAAATCCAAGCCTTCCGATGCTAAGATTAACTCCGTTTCCATAATTACTGCCCTAAATCATCCAGCCACCCTAAGTCAGGGGTCTTATTTTCATAATACTAGTAAAGATTAACCAAAATAACAATAACCATTGGGAAAATTCAATGTGGATAAATGTTGTTGAAGCATTTGTATCTTACATATTGTACAAAATACCTGAAATATGTACCTTCATATCCCTCACCCGTTTTGCTCGGGTTCTGGCTTTAACCTCTTAAAAATCTCATTTGGCATCTTGATCAAATTTCCATTCAGATCTGTACAAGCCAAGGTAATTTTGGCTTCAAACAACCTTTTCTGCCTGACCAACAGGATCTGGTCCATTTCAATCCGAACAGGAGTAAGGTGGATAATTTCGGTTTTTACGGTAGCGAGATCATCGAATTTCAAAGGTGATATATAATCCGCAGAAACCCTTCTGACGACAAAAACAATGCCATGGTGGTTCCTAAGTTCACTTTGGTTTATTCCATGGTCCCTCAACATGTCGGAACGGGCTCGTTCAATGAATCTCAAATAGTTGGCGTAATAGACTATTCCAGCCAAATCAACATCTTCATAATAGACCCTGTAGGTCTCTTCATGTTTCATTGTTGGTACTGCTGAATAAATCCTTGATGGCATTGGGAGGTTTTTTGCCTAAATGCTTCCAGGCAAGGGATGTCAACATTCTCCCTCTGGGTGTCCTGCTGATAAATCCCGCCTGCATAAGGTAGGGTTCGACGACATCTTCCACCGTATCCTTCACCTCGGACATTGCAGCTGATATGGTCTCAATTCCAACCGGCCCACCATCATAATGATCAGCAATTATGGTCAGGTATTTCCGGTCAGTGGAATCAAGTCCTTCATGGTCTACCCCCAGCCGGTCCAGGGCCTTGGTGGCAATTTCATCGCTGATAATACCATTGTTTTCAACTATGGCGAAGTCGATCACCCGGCTTAAAAGCCGATTGGCCACACGGGGTGTTCCTCTTGATCTCCTGGCAATTTCCATGGCTCCCGATACTTCAATGTCTATGTTCAGAACTTGGGCCGACCTGGTTACGATTTTCAACAACTCTTCCGCTGAATAAAATTCCAGTCTCATGTGGATTCCAAAACGATCCCTGAGCGGGGTTGTCAATAAACCGAGTCTGGTGGTGGCTCCAATCAAGGTAAATTGGTTCAAGTCTATTCGAACTGACCGGGCGGCAGGACCCGATCCGACAACCAGATCCAGAGCAAAATCCTCCATGGCCGGGTAGAGGATTTCCTCAACTATGGGATGCAGCCTGTGAATTTCATCAATAAAAAGGACATCGTGGGAATCCAGCTTGGTCAATATGGCAGCTAGATCACCAGCCTTGGCCAGAACTGGGCCAGAAGTCATGGAAAAGTTAACATCCATTTCCCTGGCAATTATTTGGGCCAATGTGGTTTTACCCAAACCAGGAGGGCCATAAAAAAGAGTATGGGCCATAGGTTTTGATTGGAGGGTAGCACTTTTGATAAAAACGCCCAGATTACTTCTCAGCTCCTCATGGCCAATAAAATCCTTGAGGTTTCTTGGTCTCAGCGCATGATCCTTATCTGTCGGAATATTTTCCGGTGTAATTGCGGATGTAGTTTCAGCCATATATCAGTTTGAATATTTAAAGTGAGGACAATCGCTGCAAGGATTCTTTAATCAGACTTTCAGTTGTCGGTTCATCCGACTCCAGAATAATTTGTGTAAGTACACCTGCCGCAACACTCTCAGAATAACCCAGTTTAACCAAGGCCGAAAGGGCTTCGGTTCTGATTTGTGCCTCTCTATTGTATTTCTTTGACTCCTCTGACTCCTTGCTTTCAGTATTTTTTCCCGATTGGACCCTTGTGGTTTGTGAATCAACACTTTCACCGCCCAAAATCAACAATTTACTAATCTTGGGCTTAAGTTCCAGTACAATTCTCTGGGCTATTTTGGGTCCTATGGTGGGAGCGGATTTGAACGGTTGCCAATCATCCATCGAAATTGCCCTTATGGAAGCTGTTACACCGATGGTATCAACAATGGAAAGTGCACCTTTCATTCCAACACCCTGGACCGTCAACAATTCTCTATAAAACGATCTCTCATTAAGATTTTTGAATCCCGTCAACTGAAGTAGGTCCTGTCTAACCAGAAGGTCGGTAAACAAGGTAATTTGTTCTCCTGGTGACGGCAATGAATTCAAGGTGTTTGTGGAACAGTACACCTCGTAACCTACTCCATTTACATCCAAAAGGACAAAGTCACTGCCGATAAAATCAATGATTCCAGAAATCTTGCCTATCACTTGTTCAACTTTCTAATTGCATGGCATTTCAATATTGATCTGGGGGGACAGCAATGAATGAGTCAAGGCAATGGCCAAGGCATCTGTACTATCATGTCCCTTATTCTGAAACCCTTTCAATTGGACCCGTATCATGTACTCGACCTGGTCTTTGGTGGCATGCCCTAATCCCACAACGGCATTTTTTATTGTGTTCGGGGCATATTGACTCACTTCCAGACCTGCTTTTGAGGGTGCCAACAATGCCATGGCGCCTGCATAACCAAGTTTCAGGGAATTGGCCCCATCCTTGTTGATAAACGTTTTTTCTACTGCGGCAGTTTCAGGTTTGAAATCCTCGATGACATCTGTCAGTTTAGTAAAAATAGTCAGCAGTCTTTTGGAAATGTCAGTTTCCCTGGGAGCTATCACCCCACAATTAATAT
>WTGT01000016.1 GCA_011523445.1 Paracoccaceae bacterium | reverse complement strand
GAGGCAAAGGCAACTATACCCCACCGGGAACAACGGCCATAAGTGGGTTTCAAACCCACAACTCCCGTAAAAGCAGCAGGTTGCCTTATCGATCCACCCGTGTCTGTACCTAATGCTCCCAAACACAGATCAGCAGCAACAGCAGCAGCCGACCCTCCTGAAGAACCACCGGCAGTCAGAGGTTTTTCCGAACCTTTCGATCGCCAGGGGCTGATAACAGGGTTATAGACGGTATGCTCCGTTGAAGACCCCATGGCAAACTCATCCATGTTGAGCTTGCCCATGAATACCGACCCCGCATCCTTGAGTTTCTGAGTAACCGTGGATTCATACTCCGGCTTGAATCCTTCCAGTATTTTGGATGCAGCCTGGGTAGGACTTCCCTTGACACAAAACAGGTCCTTGATTCCGATGGGAATGCCGCAAAGCGATGAGGTATTACCGTTTGATAACTGTTTGTCAGCTGATTTGGCCTGCTCCATTACAAGATCTGGATCAAACCAACTGAAGGCATTCAACTCCCGTGCAGCCTCGATTTCATTGAGGCAAGCTTGCGATAACTCGACTGAGGTAATTTCACCCTTGTCTAGAAGGGTACTTGCTTCTGAGATTGTTAGGGCAGATAGTCCCATTTATTCAACCACCTTGGGTACCGAAAAAAATCCCTGTTCTGGTAGGGGAGCATTCGATAAAATGAGGTCCTTTTCACCACCTGTGGTAACTTTGTCTTTCCTTAGTCTGAGTTTCATTGGAGTAACCGATGTCATGGGCTCAATACCCTCGATATCCACTTCATTCAACTGTTCCATAAAATCCAGAATGACGGATAGCTCATTTGCTATATCTGGCAGCTCGCTTTCCTCAACATGAATTCTGGCCAGGTGAGCGACCTTTCTGGCCTCATCCAAACTCAATCCCATTATTTTGTCTCGTCCAATTTGTTTTCTTTTTCGTCAAGAAGTATCTTTGCATTGATGATCAGTATCATCCAAGATAGCATAACTGCATTCAAAACATGCCAAACCCAATGTGTACCCAAGTGAAAATCCTGGCAATATGGTAAATCAATTATTCTGAACCCAATTGAAATAGATAGGATTACCCCACCGATTAACAACTTGATGCCAACAACTTTGTCAGATTTAAGTATCAGGAAGCCATAGATAAATATGATGGTGGCAATACTTGCATATGTTGATGAACCACCGATAAAGGGAAACAGGTTCTGAATCAGATAGCCAAGTGGTATCAGCAAAGCAAAAACCAATATCGTCAATACAACTGAATACAGTGTCTTCAGTTTGAAGAAATACCGATTGGCTCCGTAAATATACACAATCACGAATACTGCGATAAAAAAGACATCGGCAATTGCTCCCCAAACCGTCGCAAAGGTATGCAAGAGGCCGGAACCGACTCCAATCAGGGCCAATGTGACTGTTAGAACGATTGAAATTGTTGGTGGATTCCTTGATCTGAGGTAATACCAGACAAGCAAGGCTGCAAAAATAAAGGCGAGATTGGTAATGGCATTCAAGGGCTCATCAAATAAACCCGGTGAAATCCTTTCGCAGTATCCATCAATGTAGGTGGTTAAATTTTCCATGTAGATTTTTCTTGTCAGTTTGTCCTGCTCTGATCATTATCCCTTTTGAGAGAAAAAAATGTCGTTAGAATCTCTCCGCATTCCCTGGCCATAATTCCACCAAATATTTCCGGCTTGTGATGCGTTTGAGGTAATGTAAAGATTCTTGCACCATTTTCTACTCCACCAGATTTATTGTCAATGGCTCCAAAATACAATTTTGCAATTCTGGCCAGTGATATCGCGCTCGCACACATCGAACAGGGTTCAAGGGTAACATAGATTGAGCACCCCTCAAGCCTATCAGTACCCAAGGTCTCACATGCTTTCCTGATGGCCAGAATTTCGGCATGAGCCGTCGGATCATTCAATTTTCTGATCATGTTGAATGTTGTTGCAAGTACCTTGCCATCTGATGAAACAATGACCGCCCCCACGGGAACCTCATCGTTCTGAAAAGCCATATGGGCTGCTTCCAATGCTTTGCTCATGTAGGATTGAAA
>WTGT01000104.1 GCA_011523445.1 Paracoccaceae bacterium | reverse complement strand
ACCGTCTTTTGAAAATCAAGGAATCTCTGTAAAATGTTTAAAAAGAGGTTCCCTAAATAGTCTTTTCATCATAGGTATCTCCTCCCGCTATAATAGTTCAATATTCAAAGATCGATTTAACCCCAATCCAAAGTAGTTTTGGACTGCCCTTGGGAGGTTACCTTCAAGGCACAAGGGTGTCAAGCAAGTTTTACCGGGTATTTGAATGCTGAAATCCAATAGCCTGAACCATGAGTCACTTTGCAAGGCATTTCATGTTATTTTTTCTAATTCCTGATCAATTGGCCTGATGACTTGGAAATTATGAGTGTTAGTATTTGTGATATTTGAGCTAGAGACTAAATTTTGTCATAACAGGAACGTGATCAGAAGGTCTTTCCCATCCTCTTATTTCACGAAGAATAACCGATTCCCCAATATTGTTCACAAGATCGGATGATGCCCAGATGTGGTCAAGACGACGTCCCCGATCAGAGGTGTCCCAGTTCCGTGCCCGATACGACCACCAGGAATATAGTTTCCCTTCGGGAATATTGGTACGAACCGTATCAATCCATCTGCCGGCTTTCATCAGTGATGTCATACCCTCGACCTCAACAGGTGTATGACTAACGACTTTCAGCAGTTGCTTATGCGACCAGACATCATTTTCTAGTGGCGCGATATTGAGGTCACCAACCAAAATGGTTTTCTTAGGAGGATGATTTATTGACCATTGTTTCATCCCTGCGATGAAATCCAGCTTGTCCTTGAATTTGGGATTTTCTTCAGGGTCGGGAATATCGCCACCAGCAGGAACGTAACAATTTTCTATGGTAATCCCATTTTCCAATCTTGCTGATATATGTCGGGCTTCTTCCTTGTTAATGAAGTTTCTTCTTGCAACCTCGACCATGGGGATTTTGGAGAGAATGGTGACCCCGTTATAGGCCTTCTGCCCATGTATTAGAATATAATTATATCCCAGAGATCTATATGCTTTTGTATCAACCAATTCCGTGGGGGATTTTATTTCCTGCAGGCAGAGAATCTCGGGTTTATATTGATCCAGAAATTTGCAGACAAGGTTTTCTCGCAGTCTTATTGAATTGATATTCCAGGTAGCAACAGTGAACTGCATGGGATTGATAGCTTTCTACAGGATTTGTGATGAAAATTCAGGTGTGATCTGGTATCCCCCATCAACAGTCACAATTATTTGGGGATTGGCTGAATCTGCCTCAATTTTTTGTCTCAGCCAGTGTATGTGTGTATCAAGGGTGTTGGTAATTATATCCTTTTTGTAACCCCATACCTCCCTGAGCAGGTATTCCCTTGACAGGGTTTTACCCCTAGCCTTGTAGAGAATATACAGAAGTTCAAATTCCTTTTGGGTCATGCGAACCGCTTCTCCCGATTCATTTGTCAAAGTCAGGGATGAGGGGTCAATAACGATTTCGTCCAATTTGAAAGTTACCTGCTGCTTTATCTCATACCTTGTGACTATACCCTGTAATTGGATCAACACTTCCTGATATGAGAACGGTCTTATAAAACAAACAAACCCAAATTCGTCAAGTTCCTTGTTTGACAGTTGAGCTTTCTGTTCATCCGAAAGGATCAGTATGGTAGGAGGAAAATTTTGGTTATCATTCGCTAGTACGTCCAGATCATCAGGATCTTCAACAAAAACAATCACTGTTGAAATTGTGTTCATCAAGGTGGATTGAATATCAGAAATATGATCTAATATCTCGACCTCGAATTCCCCACCAGCCATTAGGAGGTCCTGAAAGGTATCTCGAACTAATCTGTTGGAACCAATGACAAGTATTTTGGGTTGTGAAGCCATGAATCCTGATGAATGAAAAATTGGAAATCAAAGGGAATAATTACTATAATTGGAAATTCAGTAAAACCCATCTCACTTCTAATTAATTACTTGAATTTTTGGGCTATTAAACCCCAGAAAGACAGTTTTTCCTGTTTCATGTTCATTAAATGAGCAAGTAAGCCCCTATTATATGATGTTATTTTGATATTTGAGGATTTAAATTAACGGGGATTGTCAAACATTATCGCTACGTTGGTACATATTTATTCCCGATTGTAGCATTTTTGTGCCACAAAACCTACATTTGAAAAAACCTATTGATTCTCTGAAAAGAACAAATAGAATCAATACCCTAATGGGCAAAAAGACCCAAAAAACAGATAAAATTCGAGGCAGGTCAAAGACCATGGATATACCCGGGCGGTTTTCCCAACTGCCAGAATATACATTTGATCGATTAAGGTTACTCCTCGGGAATACCCCTCCCGGTGGAGAGATCATTGATATGTCCGTAGGTGGGCCTCGCCATGCATTTCCAAAGTGGATAATGGAAGAGATAGCCCGATCAGTCGACCAATTTGGTAAATATCCCCCCAAGAATGGTACCAGTGGTTTGTTGCAATCAATATCGCATTGGTACCAAAATCGGTATGGGGTGACAATTGATCCCGATGAGAATATTTCCGTTGTAAATGGAACGAGGGAGGCTCTCTTCAATGCCTGTATTGCTTTATGCCCCGAGAATAAAAAGGGTAAGAAGTCCAAGGTCCTGATTCCCAATCCGTTTTATCAGGTTTATGTTGGTGCTGCACTTGCTGCCAATGTCGAACCTGTTTTTGTGGACGCTGAAAAAAGCAATAATTTCCTGCCGGATTTTGAAAGAATATCCCCCCAGGTTCTCGATGAAGTCGCCATCGTATATCTGTGCTCCCCATCTAATCCCCAGGGGTCGGTCGCATCAATGGAGTATATGGAAAACCTGCTCAAGTTAGCTCACGAGCATGATTTTCTGATCTTCTCTGATGAATGCTATTCGGAAATCTACCGGTCCAAACCACCGCCAAGCATGATTGAAGCAAACTCGGGTTTCGAGGGTGATCTCAATCGCATGATGATTTTCAATTCATTGTCCAAAAGGTCCAACCTGCCTGGCCTGAGGACTGGTTTTATGATTGGTGGAGAAAAACTGATCACGCACTTCAAAAAATATCGTTCCTATTCTGACCCGGCTGTTCCCATACCTTTGCAGGCAGTTGCCGCACGCTTGCTGGAAGATGAATCCCATGTCATAGCAAGCAGGGAGCGATATCAGGCAAAATACGAACTTGCCGATCGGATATTTGATGGGTTTGAAGGATACAATCCGCCTGAAGCAGGCTTCTTTCTATGGCTGGATGTGGAGGATGGAGAGCAAATTACCAGAAGTTTATGGAGGCAGCGGGGAGTGAAAGTAGTTCCAGGTTCATATTTCAGCTTTGAGGATCGTGGACGTAATCCAGGCAAGAGATTTATCAGGGTGGCAATGGTTGCCGGGCAGGAAGAATTGGAAACTGGATTGGCAAGCATCAGGGAACTGATTTAGGAAGGAGAAGGAAAGGTGACCTACCAGATTAGACAAAGACAATCTTTGGTGGATCAAAATTGGTTCAGGGTTTTGATTAAGCGAAGTCAGGAATTATGGGGGCTATTGTTGCTACTTCTCAGTGGAATACTGGGATTGATTCTGGGTTCCTATTCGCCATTTGATCCCGGTATTTTTTCATTGACAAACGGTGGAGTAAGCAACTTGTTGGGTCATTTTGGTGCCTCGGTTGCCAGTAGCCTTATTGTTATTCTTGGCCTAGGATCCTGGATCATGGCACTGTACATGTTTTTCTGGGGTATTCGGTTCATGTCCCATGCGGGTACAAGTCGGTTCATAAAATCCTTGATTTATTTCCCGATACTGGTTGCCACAGCTTCTGTATTTTCATCAACCCTGCAACCACTTGATTCGTGGAATCATCATTTTGGGCTCGGGGGAATCTTCGGCGATACTTTTGTTGGTGCCACCATGAATGCTTTACCTTTGGATAAGGCCACATTCTTCGAATTTGCAAAATTTGTTGTGGGCTTTCTTCTTTTGATCGTTTGTTTTTATACATTTGGTTTCACCCTTAGAGAAGTTGTTGGAAGATTGACCCAAAGGCAGGTTGCAAGGGAATCAAATTCACAAAATGGTCCATACCATATTCCTGCAAATACGTTAGATCAGGAAGACATACCTCCCTCCAGTGGAGTATTGAACAAATTGGACAATTTCCTGAGGAGAAATGACAAGGAAGAATCCAGAAGCCAGGATTTTTACGAGTATTATGAGCAGGAAGAAGAAGTTGAGGAGAAGGTTGGGAGGAAAGGGTCGGTCTCAAAAATCTTCAAGGCTGGAATCAGTCAATCTGTCGCATGGTTGACCAAGGAGGAAGAAACTGTTCGTCCCCGTAAACTGACCCAGATTAGTTTTGCCAAAAGACAAGTTCATAGTGAACATCAGCAACAAAGTTCAGCCACCCTGCCCTTGTTGGGTGATGTCTCGCAGGATCAACCTCAGGAAATTGATGAGGAGGATCAGGATACAATCGTAATTCCAAGGGATCCCAGACAACTTAAAGTCAGTACTCGTGCAACTCAGGAAACCCTGCAATCCCTGGATAATTTTCCTGACCAGAATACCTATAACCCTCCTTCACTTTCATTCCTGACTGAACCCGATGAAATCATCAAGAATGAGAGAAGTCAGGGAGAATTAGAGGCCAGGGGTGAAAAACTGAAGCGTATACTTGCCGATTTCAGTGTACAGGGAAGAATCGAGAAAATTCTTCAAGGACCAGTGGTAACCCTTTACAAGTTCAGGCCTGCCCCTGGTGTCAAAACCAGCAGGGTGATACAGCTAGCCGATGACGTAGCCTGTTCCATGTCCGCTTTGTCCGCTCGAATATCGACAATTCCCGGTGAACCATATGTCGGGATAGAACTACCCAACGAAATCAGGGAAACCGTTTACCTGAAGGAGTTGGCTTCCTCGACTACATTTTGGAATTCCCGACACAAGCTTCCCCTCATATTCGGGAAAGACATCAGTGGCATGGCGGTTGTGGTTGATCTGGTTTCCATGCCCCATCTTCTCATAGCTGGGACCACCGGATCAGGTAAATCGGTTGGGTTGAACTCGATGATATTGAGCATGCTGTACAAGCTCTCACCCGATCAATGCAAATTGTTGATGATTGACCCAAAAATGATCGAATTGAGTGGTTATGACGGTATCCCACATTTGATATCCCCGGTAGTTACCGACCCGAAGAAGGCGGTTGTGGCTTTGAAGTGGGTCACTTACGAGATGAACAAGAGATATGAGAAAATGCAAAGCATGAGATTGAATATCAAGAATATCCAATCCTATAACACTCATATGCTGGAGTTGATGGAAAAGGGAGAAAAAGTTTACTCCATCAAGATACAGACAGGTTACAACAAGGAAACTGGGCGGGCAGAATTTACCAAAAAGGAATTTGAGGTAGAGTATTTGCCCTATATTGTTGTCATCATTGATGAATTGGCCGATTTGGTTCAAACGGCAGGAAAGGAAATTGACGAGTGTCTTCAACAGTTGAGCCAAAAGGCAAGAGCAAGTGGGATTCACCTTATTGCTGCTACCCAGAGACCATCGGTTGATGTGATGGGTGGGATTATCAAATCCAATTTCCCGAACCGCGTTTCCTTCCAGGTTTCATCCAAGATAGACAGCAGGACAATCTTGAATACCCAGGGTGCTGAACAGCTCCTCGGCAAGGGTGATATGCTGTTTATGTCCGGTGGAGGCAAGATCCAGCGGGTACATGGTCCACTGGTGACCGACGAGGAGGTTGAAAAGGTCGTGGGATACTTGAAAAAGACCTATGGCAGTACCGAACACCAATACCAGATCTTTGATGATCCCGAGGGCACTATCGAGGCTGAGGTTGATCAGGCTCTGGGATTTGTAGGTGGCAAGAATTCCGAAGATAGTTTGTATCCTCAGGCAGTGGAAATTGTCAAAAGGGATCGGCGGGTTTCCATCTCCTATATCCAGAGAAAACTTGGAATAGGTTATAACAAGGCTGCGAAAATAGTTGAAAGGATGGAAGACGAGGATTTGATTGGCAAGGCCAATCATGTCGGGAAAAGGGAAATCTTTATACCAGAGTAATTCCGGTCAGTTCTAAATCCTGAAATATTTTGTGATATTAAATTCAGTTTAACAAATCTCTAAGTGGCTTGAAATCCGTATACTGGTTCCACTTAAATTTTTGGCCCATAAGAATCCCGAATCAAAAAATAGTTAATTTATTTCCCTTATCCCAGGAATTATAATTTACTACTTGACTATAGGATTACCCATAATGCAGGGAGACAAGAAATAAACATCATTGGAAAGCTGTCTCTAAACGAGACTTGCAAACAGATCGGTTATCTGCTTTTTGGCTTCTTTGCCCTTTCAATAAACCTTCCGGCACAAACAGAGGATAAACCAACACTCCAGGATCTTGAAACCTATCTTGAAGAAATCGATACCCTGTATTCGGAGATTCTGCAAATAAATTATGACGGTTCAAGATCAGAAGGTAAGCTGTATCTGGATCGTCCTCTGAGGGCCAGGCTGGAATATTCCCCTCCCGATACAGGTATTCTCATTGCCCACTCGGGGAGTGTTGCGGTATTCGACAAGAATTCCAATACCGGTCCAACCTTTTACCCGTTGAGACATACCCCTTTTTTTCACCTTCTGAAAAGGGATCTGGATTTTAAAGACTCAGATATTGTCTTGGATCATTTGATTGGTACCGACTACAACGAGTTACATTTGAGGATAACATCCCAACACCTCAAGGGCCGTCTGGAACTGGTGTTCCAGAATGACCCCCTGCTGTTGGTCGGCTGGGTGTTTGTCGATGAATTCGAAAACAGAACTATGGTTCAGCTACTGGATATAAAATCCAACATCAAGATTGATCCCAGATTTTTCAACATAGAACTCCAAAAGGATTTGCTGAATTTGGATTAATCCAGTCAGGATCAGAACAAGCCGATTCTACATCCTCTCAACTGGCCCCGATATTGACGTTCTATGTCGGCAACCTTGTTAGAAACATCAATCAACCAGGCTTTCTGTCTGTAACTTCCCTTTCGATATCCACCATGCCCCTCATGATAGGCTAGATAAACATTTTTGGCATCACTTTTGGAAATATTCAGTTCACGTGCAGAAATGTCCGTGTACCAACCGATGAACTCTACGACATCACCATAATTTGTTCGACTGACCCTTCGATTGTCAATGGAATCCTGATACCATTTCCAAGTGCCATCCAAAACCTGCCCATAACCGTATGCAGTGGTTTCATAACCGGCTGGAATGACACCCATTCTGAACTTGCGAGGAGGTCTGGCATTTCTTTCAAATTTACTTTCCTGGTAAATTACAGCCATCTGGACTGACATCGGGATACCCCATTTTTTCTCGACCCGATCCATGTGTCTATACCAGTTGGGATTGGTTTTCACGATATTACAAGCATTGTCAATTCTTTCAGGAGGACCAAAATCGACAATACTGCAACCAGCCAAACCGACTAGTAAAACTATAAGAAGAAATTTTTTCACAATAGTATCTTTGTTATCTTTATGAGAACTAATTAAGGGTCCCACACCTACCCTATATTCTCGAAATTGAACTGCTCTGGTGCGGATGATTGTTATATCCTAATGAAAAATTCAAAATTTTCAACCCAAAATTAGCATTGGCATTTTGTTGCAGACCTTCTATTTGTACTACTGAAATTTAGTTTCCATAAGGTATGCTGTTTAATGAAGATGGTTAGAAAATGGTAATAGGTCCCGGCTTGAATGGAATGGTACGAAATTTCACCCAAAATTGGCAGCCGTAAAGGGCTTGATCTCAATGGACCGAAGGAACAAAACGGAAATGCATCTCACCTTGCGAAAAGATGAAGTTCTGGCCAGAATTCTGAGCGATATGAGGCTGGGCATACCGGTTGTCATCAAGGACAATGATAATGCTTGTGTTGCACTGCCGGTAGAAAACGGATCATTACCCCGAATGAAGGAATTCTTGGCTGAGGGTACGACCGTAATTGCTCTAACTCGAAGAAGGGCCGATACTCTGAAGGCAAGGGTTTATGATGGTGATTTGGCTCGTATCATTATCCCCGACGATGCCAGCCTGGACTGGGTCAGGGCCATTGCTGATCCTTCTCGTGACCTGCAGGTCCCTTGGAAGGGTCCCCTGGAAACAGAAAGAGGGGGCGAGGCCCATTTGCACAGGATGGCGATTGAGCTTGCCAGAAAGGCCAGATTGCTACCTGCAGTCCTGGTTCGGATGTTGCAGGGCGAGGAGGTTAAGAAAACCCGGTTGTCCTGTCTGGAGGTTGAGGATTTTGACCAGAAACAGAAACCGGATGTTTCCCTTGAACTGGTTTCAAAATCCACTCTCCCGATTTCCGAAAAAGTTCCTTCAATGATTTACCTTTTTCGGGAAAAGCTTGGGGGTGATGAACATTGTGCAATTGTTTTTGGCTCTCCACCAAGGAATAAGCCGGTGCTGACCAGACTTCATTCGGGCTGCTTTACGGGTGATGTGCTTGGTTCATTGAAATGTGACTGTCAACCGCAGTTACACCTTGCCTTGAAGAGAATGATTAATAACGAAGAGGGAATTCTGCTTTATATCAATCAGGAAGGCAGGGGAATTGGCCTCATCAACAAAATAAGGGCCTATTCCCTACAGGATCAGGG
>WTGT01000189.1 GCA_011523445.1 Paracoccaceae bacterium | reverse complement strand
TAGATACACCCTGGAAGAAGGTGGCCGACAAACGGTAGATACCAGACAACTGGATTTCAAACGGGAAGCTGATCCGAAGGGACTCCTCAATCCAGGTAAAATGATCTCCTGGGATGATCCTGATTGGAATTACTCGAAAATGTACTCATACCCCGGAATCCAGGTAGCCTAAGATGAAATCCCTGGTCGTATTCGCCCATCCCGTTCCTGAAAGTTTTTCAGCATCACTTCACCAGGCGGTTCTGGATGAACTTGCCCACAAGGGGTGGGAAGTTGATGATATCGACCTATACAAGGCGGGGTTTGATCCAATTCTGTCAGAACATGAGAGAAGAATTTATCATGATGAACCTGAAAATATTGAGCCCGTAAAAGAGTATGTGGAAAAGTTGCAAAATACCGAAGCACTCTTTTTGGTTTTTCCGGTATGGATTTTTGGCTTCCCAGCCATACTGAAAGGATTCTTTGATCGTGTCTGTGTACCAGGTGTTGCCTTTAAGCTCAGTGAAGGAAAGCTTGCCCCAAATCTGAGAAATATTCGTACCCTGGTTGCGGTTACCACCTATGGGGGTACTCGACTCAGGGCCTTTCTGGCCGGGGATCCTCCCCGAAAGGTTGTAACTCGTAGTGTCCGGTTCTACTGTCAGCCTCAAACCCTCAAATATCTTGCTCTCTATGATATGAATCGAGCAGACCATACCAAGCGAACTAATTTTCTGACCCACGTTCGAAATGAAATAAAGAACCTCTGATGAAAGCCCTGGTGATTTATTGCCACCCCAATCCCGATAGTTTTACAAGTGCGGTAAAGGATTTGGTTTTGGAAGTTCTGGAGGAGAAGGGCTTCAATACTCGTTTGACTGACCTGTATGGGGAACGATTCAATCCCCTGATCCATAAGGAAGAGTTGGAATCATATCTTGATACCACATGCAATCAAAAGGGTTTGGAAAACCATATAGGCAATATCATGTGGTGTGACACCCTTATATTTGTTTACCCCACTTGGTGGTATGGATTGCCAGCTATGTTAAAAGGCTGGCTGGATCGGTGTTTTCTACCCGGGGTCGCATTTCATATGCCTGAGGGAGAAGGAACCATCAAGCCTGGACTCAAGCATATCACGAGGCTGGGCCTATTTACTACCGCTGGTGCCACCCCACTGGTAACTTTTCTGATGGGGGCTCCAGGCAAAAGAACAATCTTGAGGGCCGTCAACTCTCTTTGCAAGTGGCCAGTCAAAAAAGTATTTCTTGCCCATTATGAAATGGATTCATCCACTGATGAAAGTAGAAGACTTCACCTTGAACGGGTCAGAGTAAAAATGCATAAATTCCTTTCCTGACCAATTTGCTACACACTTGAGGAGATAATTATGAGTTTTGAATGGATAGACAAAAGGGCTCCGGATTTTAAAAACATTGACCCTGACAAAACCATAGCAGTTCTTCCCACAGCGGCGATTGAACAACATGGTCCCCATCTGCCAGTAGGAACAGACACGATTATAGGCAAGGGAATGCTGGAGGAGGTCAAGAAAATCATCCCGCCAGACCTGGACGTAAGGATACTACCCATCCAGGCAATCGGCAAATCAAATGAACATATTTGGGAAGTGGGTACTCTCACACTAACTGCTGAAACTGCCCTTAAGGCCTGGACTGAAATAGGACAATCCGTTGCCCGTAGTGGGATAAAGAAACTGGTGATCGTTAATTCACATGGTGGCAACCTCGATTTGATATCGATTGTGGCAAGGGAACTCAGGGTGAACCAGGGCATGTTTGTGGTTAAGTGCCAATGGGGTAATTTCGGCCAACCGGAAGGATTGTTTTCGGAGTATGAGAAGCAATATGGAATTCATGGCGGCGAGTGCGAAACCTCCCTGGTACTGTATTTTCGCCCCGAGCTTGTGGATATGAGCAAGGCGGTCAAATTTGAATCTTCTGCCGAGTACTCCCCATTTCCTCCTGTAGGTCCAATCAGTTATGGCTGGATAGCAAAGGATTTAAATCCCGACGGTACAGTTGGTGATGCCCATCTTGCCTCAATTGAGAAGGGTAAACTTACGGCAGAATATCAGGCCCGTGGTTTTCTTACCTTGCTTAACAAGGTTGTCGGTACGGATATATCAAAATTCGAGGTCGAAACATCACCCGGCAAATAAATCCGTAAATTTGTGGGGTTCCCAAAATTTGATTACTGTTCCGGAAGTTAGCTACTCTTCATTTTGTGGATTGAGGTCGGACAGATAGGCTGCAATAGCCTTAAGGTCTTCAAATGAGGCATAATTTGAATAGGCTTGAGTAACGAGATACATGACACTTGTTTCACTCACTGCACCCGACCATTCATCTAGGGCATTCAAGATTTCATCCCTATCCAGACCAGCTATTCCCGGTGCCTCCTTTTCACCGGATTTGATCGGTGGAGCTCCTTGGAATTGTTGTTCGGCTTTTTCGGCAAAAAGTAAATTTCTTGGTGTGTGGCAACTTCCACAATGCCCAAGACCATTCACCAGATAAGCGCCCCTATTCCATTCTTCACTTTTTTCTTCATTGTATTCAAAACTGGGTGATTCCAGAAACAGCATTTTCCAGGGCAAGTTGGTAATGGAAAAATTGAATGGGAAAATGAGGTCGTGTGGGTTTGTCTCCTCACTTACCCCATTAAGGCTGAATATATAGGCCTTTATATCCAGCAGATCTTCATAACTTGCCTTTGAATAGGAGGTGTATGGGAAAGAGGGAGAGTAATGTTTGCCCTCGGGGCTGATACCCCTGACCATGGCATTGATAAAATCCAGGTCACTCCAGCTCCCAATTCCGGTACTTGAATCGGGGGTTATATTCGGTGGATAAAACTTGCCAACCGGTGTTGGCAGCGCTTCTCCTCCCGTCAACAGGTTAAAGTTGGGTGATTCTGGATTACGGTTTAGGTGACAATCTCCACATCCCCCCAGATGAAATAGAATTTCACCTTTATTGGGATCTGGTTCATAACTGATTGAGACCTGATTCCGAAACTCTTCAACCGTAATTCTCTGTGGATAGGTCAACCCAACGAAAGCTACAATCAGACAAAGGAGAAGAATTACCAAAAGGGTAATTCTCTTCATGGTCACTATTTTCTGAATTCTCTATGACAGGCAGAACAGGTTTGTCCCAATTGTGAAAAGGCCACAGCGAAGTCATCCTTGTTTGCTACATTTTTTAGCATAAGACTTGCATTTTGCAGATTATTGAGGTGAACTCCAAAACCATCTGAAGTCATGATTTCCTGCTTGGCATCCGTATCGCCATCGAACGAACCTTCAACAAACAGGAAAGGAAGGGATAATGACATGGCATGAATGGCATGACCGACACTTTTGGTCATTGCTGGTTCGAATTCTACCTGTCCCCTTTGGATGGCACCCAGACTTCTCATATTGGAACCGATAAATTTCATGATCTCCTGACGTGCCTGAATTGCATCCTCCGGGGAATCTGAACCTGCAATTCCTGCAACTGGGATAAATATCAGGCAAATAACCGCAATAAGAGATTTGAATTTCATTTAACTATACCCCACCAGTTGAATTCATTCCTCAAAGTTAATGAAATTTCACAAATACTGCAAATCAAATGAACTTCCCGTCATTTCTGCCGAGATTCTTTGATCACCTGTATCAATTCCAATACGTACGGTCCTAGTTCGTTCACAATTTTGTGTACACCTTCCCTGTTGGGATGCAGCAAATCATCCTGAAAATAGATTTCCCTGACTTCTTCCCGTGATCCCAATTTGTCAATCGGGTCAAATATTCTGGGAAACAGAATTATATCGAATTCATTACTGAGGTCTTGATAAATCTGTTCAAATTCAGCCTTGTAATCCTGACCGTAGTTGGAAGGTGCTTCGTGACCGATCAACAATGTTGGCAGTTTGCTTTCAGCAGTTACTTCAAGGATTGCACGAAGATTGTTTCTGGATTCACCAACATCTATACCTCTTAGTAAATCGTTGCCACCAAGCAAGATGATGATACCATCAAAACCCTCCTGCAGGGTCCAGTTTATCCGGGCTTTACCACCTGCCGTGGTATCTCCGGAAACCCCGGAATTGGTCAATATGATAGGGGTTTTTCTCTGATCCAGCCATTCCTGCATTTGGGATACAATTCCATCCTCGGGATACAAGCCAAAGCCCTGGACCAAACTATCTCCAAAAAAGCTAATCTTGAATTCTGCCGAGGCATTTGCGGGCAAGGTTAAAGAAATTGTTACAATCAGCAGCAACTTGCAGAAAAACCCTGAAACTCCATATTTTGTGGAATTCAAACTGGGTAAAAGTAATTCCATGACAAAAAATATTCTCGAATTAAAAGATGTCTTTCTGATACTTAAAGGAAATGCAGGACTCGTCAATATTATCAATGGAATAAACCTAAGCGTCAACCATCGCGAAACATTGGGCATTACCGGCCCATCTGGTTCTGGTAAATCTTCACTCTTGATGCTCATGGCAGGTCTTGAAAAGATTACCAAGGGAGAAATAATCTCGCTTGGGCACTCAATCTCCGGCATGAACGAAGATGAGCTTGCCCGTTTCCGGCGGACCAATGTTGGTGTGGTTTTTCAATCATTTCATTTAATTCCAACACTCACGGCTATTGAAAATGTTGCCATACCCCTTGAACTGGCTGGAAACAAGGAAGCCTTTGAACGGGCCGAAGAGGAATTGATTTCGGTTGGTTTGAAGGAAAGACTCAAGCATTACCCCTACCAACTTTCCGGAGGTGAACAACAAAGGGTTGCTCTGGCAAGGGCAAGTGTACCCCGACCAAGCCTGCTTCTGGCTGATGAACCCACCGGAAACCTTGACGCAGCCAATAGCGAAAAGGTCATTGATTTGCTATTTGACCTTAATGAAAAAAGAGGCACCACCTTAATCCTGGTAACCCATTCAAAGAATTTGGCCAATCGATGCAATCAAGTAATCAGCCTCCAAGACGGCCAGATTGTTTCTCCGGCCCAGTTGCAATAAAATGAACCTACTCACGTCATTAAGAATCGCCTTGCGAGAACTCAGGGGTGGAGTTAGAAAATTTCGCATACTGGTAGTTTGTCTGGCACTAGGGGTAGCTTCAGTTACTGCCATTGGTCTGGTTCAATCTGGAATTGAACAAAGTCTGGAAGAACAAGGGGCAACAATTTTGGGCGGCGATATCGAGATGGAATTCACCTATCGATATGCCAATCCAAGGGAAAAAATGTGGATGGAGGAAAACGCATCCAGAATTTCAGAAATTGTCGAATTTCGTTCTTTGGCCGTAGCCAAAAAAGATGGTGTAACAGAACGTACCCTGACCCAGATAAAGGCGGTTGACAACGCCTATCCCCTTTACGGAACATTGAGTCTCGATGGAGATATTACCCTGGAAGAAGCCTTCAAGCCCGTCAATGGTATCCCGGGGGCAGTGATGCACAAGGCACTTGTTGAAAGACTTGGCTTAAAGGCTGGTTCGGAATTCAGGCTTGGTTTCAATACCTTTATGCTTAATGGGGTCATACTTCAGGAACCTGATGAAACAGGTGGAAATTTCTCACTTGGACCCAGGACCATGGTCCTGCTGAAGGATTTGGAAAATTCAGGATTGATCGATGAAGGTACACTGTTTTCCTCAAGATACAGGATGACCATACCTGAAAATTCGGATATTGATGATCTGAGAACTGATGCCGAAACCACGCTGGGTACAACTTTTTCCTGGCGTGACAAACGGAACGGTGCACCTGGAATTCAAGAACTGGTTGGTCGGGTAGGAGCATTCCTGACCTTGGTTGGATTGGCAGGGCTGGTCGTTGGAGGCATTGGTATATCCTTGACTGTTTCAACATATCTGGAAACCAAGACCAAGGTAATTGCCACCTTGAAAACCCTTGGTGCTGACCAATTGACGATTTTTTTCATTTACCTCTTTCAGGTAATGGTCCTGATAGTCATTGGAATCGTGTTTGGTTTGCTTATAGGCATACTGATACCATACCTGTTGGAATCAGTTTTATCTGAATTCTTACCCGTTCCGTTCAACTTTCAAATCCATCTGTCAGATCTTCTGGAAGCTTCTTTCTACGGATTATTGATTGGATTGATATTTTCCATATGGTCATTGGCCAAATCTTGTGATATCAAACCTGGAGCCTTGTATAGGGATGCAGTAATCAACCCGTGGAAGATTAGGGTTATGCCCTACGGGATTGTTCTGGCAGGGTTAATCACCCTCTTTGTTGCTTCGGCATCAATATTTTCAGGAATTCCTCGATTGACGTTATATATTTCAGGTGGCATTGCTGGTACCCTAGTAGTTTTGGGATTGATTGCCCAAGCCTCCAAATACTTGTCCTTTAGGCTGGGTCACTCGAAAATGGTAAGGGGCAAAATCTCGCTGGGGTTGGCCCTGAGGTCAATAGGTGAAACAGGCAATGGTGTCATTTCCCTAACCCTCGCATTGGGTCTTGGTTTATCCGTTTTGGCTTCAATCGGTCAAATTTCCAACAATCTGTTGAGAAACATTACTGGGGACATTCCGGAAATTGCTCCTTCATTTTTTGTTATTGACATCCAGAATCAGGACATTGAACATTTGCGGGAAATGGTTTTGGCTTTTCCAAGTGTTTCAAAAATGGAATCGGCACCAATGCTTCGGGGCATCATTACCGAAATCAACGGCCTCCCCTCCCGGGAAATCTCCGGAGACCATTGGGTCCTTGAAGGAGACCGCGGAATTACCTATTCGAGTGGACTTCCGGAAAATACTGTTGTAACCGAAGGATCATGGTGGGAAGAAGATTATGACGGCCCTCCCTTGGTAAGTTTTTCCGAGGAGGAAGGCAAGGAACTTGGTCTCCAACTCGGGGATTATATTACACTTAATGTACTTGGTCGTGACATCGAGGCCGAAATAGTCAATTTCCGGAGTGTTGATTTTTCAACTGTTGGCCTTGGCTTTATCCTATCAATGAATCCAAGTGCCTTGGCTGGTGCACCCCACACCCATATAGCGACCATTTATGCCGATCCTGAAAGCGAGGAGGAATTGTTTGACAGTATCACCTCTACCTACCCAAGTATCACGGCCATATCGGTATCAGAAGGCATTGCCAACGTTGCAAGAATAATATCGGGGCTCGGTTCTGCCATAATTTATGCTTCAAGTATTACACTTTTATTGGGATTCGTCGTACTGTTGGGTGCATCAGCCAGTTCAGTTGCAGCAAGGGTATATGAATCTGCTATTTTGAAAGTCATTGGTGCAACGAGAAGAACCCTTATGCTAAGCCTTACCCTGAGATCAATCATATTGGGCCTATCGGCTAGCTTAGTTGCATTTTTTGCAGGAATTACCGGTGGATGGGCCGTCATGAAATATGTTTTACAGGCTTCCTACATGATTGAACCCATTTCAGGACTGATGATTGTTTTGGGAGGTGCTTTCATGTCATTGATAGCCAGCTTGTTCTACTTTTCCCAACCCTTGAACACTAAACCTTCTACCATTCTGTACAATCGAGATTGAACTGTTCGGTCCGTGCACCTTGAAGATTGATTATTGATGACACTTACCTTCAACGCATTGGATATCGAGACAGCCAATCAATATCCGGAAAGCATATGTCAAATCGGTATTGCCCATTTCTACAATGGATCAATCATTGATACCTGGTCAACCCTTGTCAATCCCAAGACCACCTTTCATTATCAAAACATAAGGGTTCACGGGATAAGACCTGAAATGGTAATGGATGCACCCAATTTCATGGAAATCCAGGAAGAATTGCAACAAAGGTTGGATGGTACAATTATCGTCAGCCATACCTCATTTGATGAGGGGGTTATGAACCGGGCAGCAGATTTTTATGGTATCCCGAGATTGAATGCCACTTGGTTGGATAGTTGCAAAATTGCCCGCAAGGTCTGGCATTCTGATCGACAAGGCGAGAGTTTTGGCCTGAAATCTCTTGCTGACTGGTTGGGCATTAACTTCAAACATCACGATGCTTTGGAAGATGCCATTACTGCCGGCAAGATCACCCTTCTGGCTAGTCAGCATTCGGGAATGAATCTGGACCAGTTAAAATAAATTCATCCCCCTAGTATCCCAAAAACATTGAAATGATGGGGAACGATTTCTGGCAGAGGTTGGTACGCAAACTTAATAACTAAAAATGCACTGGTCATGATGTTTTGTTATAGTTGTTATTGGATATCGGAGTATAATGCGTGCCAATATACCATAACCATCACTTCAATAGTGTGAAATACTACAACAATTAAAATAATCCATATAAAAACTCTTTAAGAGTTGATAGATTAAGGATCTTAAATTTGGTTTCTTGAGGTTTTGTGACTGGTTTTATTCCATATTCGGCAGTTTCCTATCACTCAATGAGTCTATTTTTAATCTATAAACTGGTCTTTTCTAAATAATTTTTTTTAAATAGTAACTTTACTCCTGACAGAAATTCCTATATATGGGAATAACACATGTATTATGAAAATTCAACGAACACCTGAATTTAAGGAGTGGTTTGACATACAAACTGAAAAGTCTAAAGCCCAAATAGATGCCCGACTGAAGAATATAGAATTGTATGATCATTTTGGAGGTCACAAATCACTTGGAGAACAATTATTAGAACTAAGATGGAAGAATGGTCGCAGAGTTTATTACACTATAATTAAAGAAGAGATTGTAACTTTAATCCTTTTAGGAGGTTTTAAAAA
>WTGT01000290.1 GCA_011523445.1 Paracoccaceae bacterium | reverse complement strand
CTTCGAATATTCCTCCAATGGGTTACGATTTTCTCCAGGCAAATACCATGAAGCATCCAGTATCCTCAAATCCGGATCCTGGCTGTGTTTGGCCAACCAATCCGTTGAGACCAATCTTGTAGGTTCATCTTTTTCCATACTGGCATCCACTTCTTTATTCACATTAGGACCATATTACGTAAAAGAAGAAAAAAAATGAACTGCCAAAATGACCTTGTGTACATTTATTTACTTGATTGCTTGAGCAACCTTTGCTGATTGCGCTTCCAATCCCTTTTTTGCTCAGTTTGACGTTTATCCACAAGTTTCTTTCCCTTGGCAATACCAATTTTAACCTTGGCCAGACCCTTGTGATTGAAATACAGAACCAGTGGAACCAAAGTCTTTCCCTCTCTTTTGGTATTCGACCATAACTTGGCCAATTCCTTTTTTGAAACCAGAAGTTTTCTATTGCGTCGTTCTTCGTGGCGGAAATAGCGAGACTTTTCGTATGGTGCTATGTAACTGTTTATCAACCACAATTCCTGGTTTTCGACAGAGGCGTAACTTTCGGCTATGTTGCATTGGGCAGTACGAAGCGATTTGACTTCGGATCCATGAAGCAGAATGCCACATTCCAATTCGCTTTCAATGAAATAATCGTGCCTGGCACGCCTATTCACAGCAAGAATCTTGTAGTTTTTTTCTTCTGGGGACTTGGACATTGTTCAAAATGGAATTCTTGCTTCAAAATCATATTCTTGGTTGAAAAACAACCAGTTCCATCAAATACTCCCCGAGCATTCGTTTCTCGGGATTTTCTCATCGACGATAATACCCACGCCTTACTAAGTGGGTGTACTTCGGTAAATTTATTTTATTCCTGCTGACTTCATGGCTTCAATAATCTTCTGCTTTGTCGATTCGGCAAGAGGTGTCAATGGCAAGCGTACTTCCTCGGAACACCTTCCCAAGACGGAGAGACCAAATTTCGCACCGACCAGTCCGGGTTCAATAAATATGGCCGTGTGCAGTGGCAACAGCTTATCCTGGAACTGGAGGGCCTTTTGATAATCACCTTGCAAGGTGGCTTGCTGGAATTTGGCGCACAACCCAGGTGCAACATTGGCGGTAACGGAAATACAACCCCTGCCTCCATGAGCATTGAAACCCAAGGCTGAAGCATCCTCACCGGAAAGTTGCAGAAAATCCTTGCCACAAGTTTCTCTTTGTTGGGAGACCCTTACGATATCACCCGTTGCATCTTTTACTCCAATTATCCTTGGCAGCTTGGCCAACTGTCCCATGGTTGATGGATTCATGTCAATGACCGACCGACCCGGTATGTTATAGATGATGATAGGAATATTACTGTTGTCATGCAGCAACCGATAGTGCTCATACAAGCCAGTTTGAGTTGGTTTGTTGTAATAGGGTGTGACAACCAGCACTGCATCCGCACCCGTTTCCTCTGCAGCTTGAACAAGTCCCAATGCCTCTCCCGTTGAATTTGAACCCGCTCCAGCAATTACGGGTATTCTGCCTCCAGTGTATTCGATAACCGCCTTGAATACTTCCTCGTGTTCCTGATGACTCAAGGTTGGGCTTTCACCTGTCGTACCAACGGCAACAATACCATTGGAACCTTCAGCGATATGCCATTTTACCAAGGCTTCGAGCGTACTCCAATCAACCTTTTTTGAATTAAAAGGGGTGACCAGTGCAGGTAATGATCCAGAAAACATTCTACTATCCGTAATTTGATATTAATAAATTAATGACATGGCAAAAAAAATTGCAAAGCATAAGCTAAGATAATATAGAATGAAAAACAAAAAAGAGCAGTGTACATAAGTGTAAATTACATGATTTCTTTACCATTCTGGCGAGTTGTTGTTGGAGGAGCACTATTATTCCTCCTTGTTTGTACATCATCCTTTGCCAGTCCCAGCACACAAGATACAAGAAATTTCAAACTTGCCTTTGAAAGTGCCTCGAAGGGAAAATGGGAAGAGGCATATGCATATGCCAAACAGGTTTCAGATTTGGTTGCCGTTGATGTTGTCCAATGGTTACACTTGCGGGCTGGCATAGATGATTGGCAAGCCTATCAAACCTTTCTGGAGGAAAATGGTGACTGGCCTGGTTTGAAAATCCTGAGAAGATCTGGTGAAAAATCATTCTCTGGTGATGAGAATCCCAACCAGGTTGTGGATTATTTTAGTGACTATTATCCACAAGATGGTTTCGGTGCCGTCCGGCATGCTGAAGCACTGAAAGATCTGCAAAGACCAAGGGAAGCAAGTAGGGTAATCAGAAATGCAATTCTTTCCTTGCCTTTCTCGGACGATGACCTGAAATACGTTATCCAATATTACCCCGGTGAAACAATTCCACTGTTGGAAAGTAGATTGGACAATCTGCTTTGGTTGGACCGTATTGATGAAGCAGAAATTCTCCTGCCCTATCTCAAGCAGGATCAACAAACTCTTTACAAAGCCAGGATTTCGCTTGATGCAATGAAGGATGGTGTCAATGACTTGATCAACAGAATACCCCAGGAATATATTTCTGACCCCGGATTAGCCTATGACCGAATCTTGTGGCGAGATCACCATGGTCACTATTTATCTGCCCTGCAATTGTTGCTGGAACAGAGTTCTTCTGTAAATGACCTCGGGAAACCTGTTTTTTGGGCCCGCAAAAGATACAGGCTTGCCCATGAGTTAATGAGGGATGGACAAAACCAGTTCGCCTACGACATAGCATCAAAACATTTTCTGACCAAAAACGATACTTTTCACTCGCTCGACTGGCTTTCCAAATCGGACATACCCACCTGGGAAAAAAAACAGCGAAACAGCTACCTTGATCTTGAATGGTTGGCCGGGTATATCGCACTACGAAAACTCAATGATCCCCAAAGGGCATTGGGACACTTTTACAATTATTATCAGGAGGTAATCCGACCTTCCTATTCCTATCCTTCCTATTCACCCGTACGATTGGGTAGGGCAGGATATTGGTTGGGAGTTGCCCATGAGTCAGCTGGTAACAATGAAGATGCCAGGATTGCCTACCAGTTTGGAGCCCGCTTCCAAACCTCCTTTTACGGCCAGTTATCGGCCGAAAAAATCAACTATCCCACCAGCAAAACCCTGATTTCCCGAGAACCTGTCAACAATCGAGTAGTCAAAATGCTGCAAAGGGAAAAAGTGGTACGAGCTGCCGTACTTTTCCATTCGGCAGGGATAGAGCCTTATGCGGGTTGGTTTCTTGCCCATCAAGCCGAAAAACTTGACCGGGAGGAGCTAGCTGCCCTTGCCCAAATAGCCCAAACACATGGAGCCAACTTTTCAACGGTCAAAATAGCCAAGCAAGGCACAAGACAAGGGGATATGATTTTGGATTACCTCTATCCAATTCCCGATCTGGCCACACAAAATTTACCTACCAAACCCGAAGTTACACTTTCTATAATTCGACAGGAAACCGAATTTAGACCCCAAGCGGTTAGCCACAAGGGTGCCATGGGATTAATGCAGGTCCTGCCCAACACCGGTGAGGAAATAGCTGACGATTTGGGTATCAGGGGACCAATCAAAGAAGTACTGCTTGATCAGGAGTACAACGTGCAAATCGGCTCAGCCTATCTGCAGGTACTTTTTGAGGAATTCGATGGTGCCAATGTACTGGTCTATGCAGCTTACAATGCGGGACCCGGCAGATTGAACAGTTGGTTGAAAACACTCGGAAAACCAGGAGAAAGCACTCATAGCATAATTGACTGGATAGAACACATACCTTATTCTGAAACCCGGAACTACGTTATGAGGGTGCTTGAATCCATAACGGTATACCAACACCGATTCAGCAAAAGGGTTTCACCAATTCGTATCAGTTCTCTTCTCTAGAGCCTGTAACAAAAGCCGATATGGTTACAAACGGCCTTGAATCATTAGAATCTTCACCTTTTCCAGATAGTCTCCAGAAAGATCTCAGGCTATCCTCCCTAAGCCAAGTGATATATCATCCCTTTGATCTGTCGGTAACATTCCTCTCCACTTCCATCTAAAACAACATTCTATTGCAGGTATATTTGCCACAGAAATAAGAGAGAAAATACCTTATGAAAATAATTAATCAGAAATTCAAAAGAAAATTCCCATGTGATAAAGCTACTACTTGACAGGAGAGTTATTCTGGAGTTGGCGCGTCTTCTCGAAGCAGGCCTTTTCGCTTGAGTTCTGCCCAAAATTCAGCCGGTATAGGAAAACTAAACCACCTTAAGTTGTTGTCGAGCTGCTCAACAGTTCGGGTTCCCGCAATAAAACTCGGTATTGCCGGATGAGCTACCACAAATTGAAGTGCTGCGGCAGCAAGTGGAATTTCGAAATCACGACAAACATCTTCAATATCACTTACTTTTTGCATGATTTCTTTTGGTGCTGGTGCATAATTATACTTCGCTCCCTCAATCGCACCGGTTGCTAAAATACCGGAATTAAAGCCTCCACCCACGACAACTGCAGCATTTCTTTTTTCACACAAAGGCAAGAAGGTGTTGAGCGAATCCTGCTCAAGCAATGTATAACGACCGGCCAACAAGAAGCAGTCAAAGTCTCTTGCCTCCAGTGCCGCCTGACAGACTTCCCATTCATTGACCCCTACACCTATTGCCTTGACAACACCTTCTGACCGAAGCTGTTCCAGTGCTTTCCATGCCCCATCCATAGCCTGGTTGAACACTTCAGGCTGCTCATTGCCTCGGGTAAACACATCAATGTCATGAATAAAGCAAATATCCATCTTTTCCAAGGCCATTCTCTGGAGAGAATCCTCAAACGAACGCATTGTACCATCGTAGCTGTAGTCAAATTCCATGACATTTGCGGCTGCGTTATTCCAAGGAAAAAAATCAATTTCGGACTTTCTTTTGGGCTTGAGGATGCGGCCAATTTTCGAAGAGAGGACAAAATCATCACGATTTTTCCAGCGTAAAGAATGACCAGTCCTAAGTTCCGACAATCCGTGGCCGTACATGGGTGCCGTATCGAAATACCTCACACCGTGATCCCAAGCCTCTTGGAACATAGCATCAGAAGTTTGTTCATCGATTTCACGAAAAATATTTCCCACAGGGGCAGTTCCAAACCCGAAAGCAGTTACCTCCAGGTCAACCCGCCCGAATTTTCGTTTTGTAGAAGGTTCCATTTCTTTTCCTCACTTTCTGAATTAATCTTTGACCCTTGTAGAGGATGCTGGGATTTTGTCCTTGATACACTTTATTATCAAGCTTATTTCCTTTCCTACCTGAACCACAATGATCTTATTTCTTACACCAATCCTTGCCACTGTACATTCCGGATAAATGGCTACCTTCACTCACTGGACACCTTGTTTTGGATTGCAATCTCAGAGGGTAAGGATTATTTTCAATACAAGTAACTAACTGGTTAATTATATGAATTTAACAGAAGATCATAAAGAATTAAAGTCTCTCGTTCGTAAATTTGCTGAGGACGAAGTCCGCCCCATAGCCAATGAATTGGATCAAACAGGACGTTTTCCAATCGAAGTTTACAGGAAGTTGGGCGAATTGGGATTTTTTGGGATTTGCGTACCCGAAAATTTGGGGGGAGCCGGACTTGATGTCTTAAATTATGCTTTGGTCATGGAGGAACTCTCCCGAGGGTATGCATCAGTTGCTGATCAATGTGGTCTAGTAGAACTCATAACCACACTTCTCGTTGATTACGGAACCACCGAACAACAAAAGCAGATTCTTCCCGATGTTCTCTCCTTCAAAAAGATTGTTGCTTATTGTATTACCGAACCCGAAGCGGGGACCGATGTTGCCGGGATACGATCAGTTGCGACCAAGACGGATAATGGATGGTTATTGAACGGCCAGAAAATTTGGATTCATAATGGACCGATAGCCGATCTTGGTTTTGTATTGGCCAAAACTAACCCTGATGCAGGCCATCAAGGTATGTCGGTATTTATTGTGGATTTGAACGCTGATGGAGTAACAAAAGGAAAGAAGGAAAGTAAGTTGGGACAATGTGCAAGCCCTGTGGGAGCCTTGACTTTTGATAACATCCGGCTATCCAAGAATGCACTTCTGGGGAAAGAAGGACAGGGTTTTCCAATTATGATGAATGTCCTCAACAAAGGACGCGTGGGGATCGCTTCACTTGCAGTCGGTATTGCCCAAGCAGGTTTGGAAGCAGCACTAGACTATGCCCGTCAACGCAAGCAGTTTGGTCGTGAAATTGCCAAATTCCAAGGCATCCAATGGTTAATCGCGGATATGGCAAAGGATATAGAGGCTGCTCGGCTGCTGGTCCACTCGGCTGCAATAAAAATGGATAATGGTGAAAATGCCACGAAAGCCTGCTCAATGGCCAAATGCTTTGCCTCTGACATAGCTGTTGCTCGCACCTCTGATGCCATTCAGATTTTTGGTGGATCTGGGTATATACGTGGATTTGAAGTAGAACGTCTTTACAGGGATGCAAAAATTACCCAAATTTATGAGGGTACCAATCAAATTCAGAGAACGATCATTTTTCGGGAGCTGGACAAATTCGGAGCATTGAATGACTAATCCTGTTGCACTTATTACAGGCGCCAAAAGGGGTATTGGACTGGGTGCAGCCATTCAATTGGCCAAAGAAGGGTTCAGTTTGGCTATCAATGATCTTCAACCTGATCAGGAACTGACTGAGGTTGCCAAGATGCTCAGGTTCGAGGGTGTTGAATGTATGGAAGCGCCCTTTGATGTAGCCGATATAGAATGCCACTCGTTCTGGATTGAGAAAATCAAAAATACCCTTGGACCAATCACCACCCTGATCAACAATGCCGGTGTCAGTGTCCTGAATCGTGGGGACCCACTTGATATCTCTGAAGCGAGTTGGGATCGATGTCATGCAGTAAATGCCAAGGGATTATTTTTCCTGAGTCAAAAATTTGCACACCATCTCCTTCAGTCAGCCCGGGCGGCAGATCAATTCTACTCAATCATAAACATAACTTCATCCAATGCGGTAGCGGTCGCAGAACCGAGAACCGAATACGCCGTTTCCAAAGCTGCAGCAGCAATGGCCTCGAAAGCGCTTGCGGTCCGACTGGGTCGTGAAAACATCCATGTCTATGATGTTCAACCTGGATTAATTGACACCGATATGACCTCGCGTGTGATCAAAGATTATTCTCGCCGTGCTGAAGAAGGCTTGACCTTGATTCCGAGGATTAGTACACCTGATGAGGTGGGAATTACGATTGCCAGTCTTGCCACTGGCAGACTTCCTTATGTTACTGGTCAAACCATTTCGGTTGACGGCGGGCTATTGGTCCCGAGGTATTAAACACGCCATGATTATTCTACTACCGGACAACCAGGGCAATCTGCTTGACTACACTTTGATCGGTAATCCATTAGGTTATGTTCCTCTCAAGAAACCGTCTCCTCGTCAATTGTTAGCAGCTGCCCATGTGGTTGCCAACCCCTATTCAGAACTTAACCCTTCCGTCAATCCTTCCTTGGACTGGGATGCCACTTTGACTTTTCGTCGCCATTTAGCCGGTTTGGGTCTTGGTATCGCCGAAGCAATGGATACAGCCCAAAGGGGTAGCGGTTTGGCTTGGCCAACTGCCCTTGAATTGATCAGACAGACTTTAACCGAAATTCCAGAGGCCATAGTATTTAGTGGGGCAGGAACAGACCATTTGACCCATGATGAAACCATAAATGTTGATCGAGTGATCAAAGCATATATCATCCAAGTTGAAGCCATCCAAAAGTTGAATGGACGAATCATTGTAATGGCAAGCCGGGCTCTTGCACGAGTAGCCAAGAATTCCAATGATTACATTCAGGTCTACAAGACTGTACTTGACCATTGCGAAAAACCCGTGATAATCCATTGGTTGGGTGAAATGTTTGATCCCCAATTGGAAGGATACTGGGGGGCTTCCGATTGGTCACAGGCACTAACCACTTGCTTGACGATTATTGAGGAAAACGCCTCCAAGGTAGAAGGTATAAAACTGTCTCTCCTTGACAAGAACAAGGAAATCGAGATGCGTCGAAGATTGCCTGCAACCGTCAGGATGTTTACGGGAGACGATTTCAATTATCCAGAATTGATCGCTGGAGATGATCGAGGTTATTCTGATGCCCTGCTGGGGATATTTGACCCAATAGCACCAGCTTGTACCCAAGCTCTCAACGCTTTGAGTGAGAACAACCTTAAGGTTTATAATTCACTTTTTATGCCAACCGTACCTTTGGCAAGACACATGTTTCAATCACCTACCCAGTACTACAAGACCGGGGTTGTTTTCTTGGCCTGGTTGAATGGTTTCCAAGAGCACTTCATCATGATCAATGGTTCCCATGCCATGCGTTCCCTGCCCTATTTTGTCGATTGTTTCAAGCTAGCTGACCAAGCTGGTTTGCTCAACCGGCCTGACTTGGCTGTTTACCGGATGAAATCTTTACTGAAATTATATGGGATTGGCTGATGGGTGATTTTTTCAATGACTTTTCACGCTTGGCTTTGAACACGGCAACTTTGGGGCACATAGTTGCTGGGAAAGGAGCCGGCTGGAACCCTCATCAGGTTATTGATGCCTGCAGCGAAAAAGGGATACCTGCAATCACATTTTGGATTCGTGAATTCAATGATCTGAGCCACGCTACTGAAGTCGGACAGTATGCCCGTCAAAAAGGTGTTTCAATAGCAGGTCTCTGCCGAACACCCTACCTTATTGCGCCAGAAGCTCTGCAAGGCTCCCAAG
>WTGT01000276.1 GCA_011523445.1 Paracoccaceae bacterium | reverse complement strand
GTCCAATTACATAATCCCGACAGGCTCCCACCTTGACCCTCCTTGGACCTGAGGAATTGGTAGCAACCATGCCACCGATTGTCGGTTCTCCGCTACTTGCAAGCAAACCTCGATAATCTATCGGTTCAAATGGAAGCATTTGACCTTTTTCATTGAGAATTTCAAAAATGGCTTTAAGGGGTGTGCCCGCTTCGGCAACTAGGGTCAGGGCTCCAGGTTCGTATTGTGTTACCCTATTGAGATTGCCAAGATAAAATTTTTCCCCTGCAGAAGGTAGTCCAATTGGGCGAGTGCCTCCACCACAAGGTATTACAGGTGATGTTCTTCCTGCAATCAGGTCGGCAAGTTCTGATTCACTTGCAGGTCTCAATTTAGTCTTCGCTCCATTGAAATTTCCAATGGAAAGACCTTGGCGGGGTTAAGCAACCAGTCGGGATCGAAAACATCCTTCACCCGCATTTGGATTTCGAGATCCTGCCTCGAGAATTGGTTCGTCATCAAATCTCTTTTTTCTACCCCAACTCCATGTTCTCCACTCAGGCATCCTCCCAATTCGACGCATAGATTCAGAATATCCGCCCCAAGACTTTCACACTTTTCCAACTCACCCTCTTGGTTTGCATTGAAAAGGATCAACGGGTGAAGGTTTCCATCCCCGGCATGAAAAACATTGGCTACGGCCAGACCGTATTTTTCGGAAAGGGAAGAAATGCCTTCCAGGACATCAGGCAATCGGGATACGGGAATGGTTCCATCAAGACACATGTAATCATTGATCCTTCCCATGGCACCGAAAGCGGATTTTCTTCCGAGCCAGATCAATTTGGATTCCTTGTCGGATTTGCTTTCCTTCATGGCGATGGGATTGTGTCGTAAAGCAATTACCTTTATCCTGTCGAGTTGTTCATCAATTTCCTTGACTGACCCTTCCACTTCAACAATCAAAAGAGCTTCGACATCCGGATAGCCGGCACCGACAAAATCCTCACAGGCTCGGATACACAGGCGATCCATGAATTCAATAGCAACGGGTAGTATTCCTTCTCCAATAATGTCCGAAACGCAATTACCTGCAATGACATTGGAATCGAACCCCAACAATATCGGTCTTGCCCCTTCGGGCTTTGGTATGATTTTCAACACGGCTTCGGTAACAATTCCCAATTGTCCCTCGGAACCACATACTACACCCAACAGATCCAGTCCTCCGGAATCAAGGTACTCTCCACCCAATTCCATGACCGAACCGTCCATCAGAACAATCTTTACACCCAGCAGATTATTGGTGGTTACACCATATTTGAGACAATGGGCACCTCCCGAGTTCATGGCAATATTGCCTGCAATGGTACACACAAGCTGACTTGAGGGGTCAGGAGCATAAAAAAAGCCTTCGTTTTCAACGGCTTCGGTAACCGAGAGGTTGGTTACACCAGTTTGCACCCTAACCATTCTGTTTTCAATATCCAGATCAAGTATACTGTTTAATCTGGAGGTTCCCAAAATCACACTATCACTGGTAGGAAGTGCTCCTCCCGAAAGAGATGTCCCTGCACCCCTCGGTATAACAGGTACTTTCTCTTCATGGCAAATTTTCAGAATCTTGGAAACTTCCTCGGTGGTTCTGGGAAGCAAAACAGCCAATGGCGGACACTTGTAGGCTGTCAGCCCATCGCATTCGTAGGCTTTGGTTTCATAAGGATCAGATATGATCGAGTCCGTAGACAATATCCGGTTGAAAAGACCTATTAATCTGTCCTTGTCATTGATAATCGAATTATTTGAAGATGGCATTTCCATCTTTGACTACCTTGAATTGATATACATTAGCCTTGAGGTTGAATTCCCGTAAACAGATACTTTCACGAATACAAAACCGAATTATAACCTTTTGGTTTACCTGATATATATAAAAATCAGCATAAGGATATGGAAATCCTGAATCAACTTTTATTCATCAAATCCAGAAAATCAGAAAATTCATCATCTGAAATTCCCGCTGTTTCTTCTTCACCTGGAAAATCCCCTTCCTCTATTGCTTTTCGGAAAGCGATCAGGGCCTTGATCCTCTCATCGGCCAGTTGCTTCCTGAGTGCCATCAAATTGCCGAAAGTCCGGGCATGTCTCGGCGGGTTTTCGGAATCACCGCAGGCATCCTCCATAAAGAGGTAATCAACATCTCCTCCATTGCCAGAACCGAGGGATACGGTAATCAAACCTGTCCTTTGAGAAATTTCCTTCATTATCCTTCCGGGAATAACTTCCGCCTCTACCAACACACCTCCAGCATCTTCCAGCCTTTTGAATTCCTGGAAAAGTTCATATGCTTCCATACCGGTTTTACCAACAGCACGCAATCCTCCCTTCCAAGTGGATTTACGGGGAACCAGTCCCAGATGCCCCATGACAGGTATATCCTCCTTGGCCAAGGCTGAAACGATTTGCATGCTCCGTGCCGTCATGATTGCATCTGCACCAAGAGCAAGACACCGGAAGGCTTCACGCAGGATATCGCTCTCGGTTGCAAAATCGGGAAGTCCGATTGAGGCCGTTAAAAATTGTGGCGTGTCAGCAGAGCGTACCAATCCTGTATTGACCGAATTGCAGATTATCATGTCCAATCCGGCCTGATCTGCAGCGATAGCCTCCTCAGGAGTATTGGCCGTGATTTGAGTCCATTTTTTCTGGCCCTTGTTTGCCTGCAAATCAGCAATTGTCAACGTTCTGGTAGTCGGCTTGGCAGACCAAGTGTAAACTCTTTTCAATGTATAATTCTCCACGTAGATTAAATCAGCCAATAACTAAATCTATCCTGATAGGAGAAACCAAAGACAATACCTTACAGGTTCGGTATTTTCAGTATTGAAAAAAACGAGGTTATATCTTTCCCAATTCTATTTCCAGATCAGCCATTTCAGCTCCTCCGGCCATCAGCCTTCGAATGTCATCACCATCCAAACTCTCCCTGGTACCCGAACCTATTACCTCTCCTAGCGAAAGGAAGGTATAGCGATCGGCAATAAGTTTAGAATGGATTTCATTATGTGTTATTAAAATTATGGCAATATTCCCGAGGGCCCTGACCCGTTTGATTGTTTTCAGAACTTCCATCTGCTGTTTTTGACCCAGGGCCGAGGTAGGTTCGTCCAGAATAAGGATTTTGGCGCCAAAATAAATGGCTCGGGCAATCGCCAGGGTTTGCCGCTGACCTCCCGACATGGTACCTACAGCCTGATGGGGATCGGAAATATCAATTCCAATCTTGATCATTTCATCATGGGTTATGATATCCATTTCCTGCAATTTCATCATGCCAAAGGGTGCGGGACCCTTGAAAATCTCCCGTCCCATGAAAAAATTACGGGATACTGACATCAGCTGATTAAGGGCCAGATCCTGATAAACCGTTCCAATCCCGGCTGCCGAAGCATCCCTTGGAGATCGGAAGACAACCGGGGTTCCATCGACTATAATTTCACCGGCACTCGGTTGATGCACACCTGACAGGACTTTAATGAGAGTTGATTTACCGGCACCGTTATCACCGAGAAGTGCATGTACTTCGCCTGGATAGATATCCATGTCAACCCCGTTCAGGGCTACAAATGGGCCGAATTTCTTGACGATACCCCTGAGTTTGACCAAAGGCTCTGCAGCTGTTTTGGCCATGTCAAATACCTCCAGTTATCCGTTTACGTATGTTTTCATTCGCAAAGGCGGCAATCAGCAACACCGTTCCCAGGAATACCCGATAATACGAACCGTCAATCCAGGAAATGTAAAATACGGAGTTTTGGACCAAACCAAAAATTACTGCCCCGAATATTACACCAACGATGGATCCAAATCCACCTGTCATAACGGTACCACCAACCACCGCGGCAGCAATCGCTTCAAGTTCCTTGAGGTTTCCCTTGGCAGCATCAGCTGTATTGGTATCAAAGACCTGACAGGCCGCGAAAATGGTTGCACAAAAGGCGGTAAACATGAACAGGCCGATCTTTACCTGATTCACTGGAACACCATTGGCCCGGGCACTTTCCTTGTTATCCCCAGTAGCATAAATCCAGTTGCCAAGCTGCGTTCGGGAAAGAACTATATAGGTAATTATGGCAATACATATCCACCAAGCTACTTTTGCATCCAAACCGATAACCCACTGGTTGCCAAGGCGGTTCAGGTTGTATCCCATTTCATAAAGCAGGGTGAATGCCCATTTGAAGGTTTCACCTCCGAACAAGTAGGCAAAGAAATCGGTTTCCTTGAAATCAGGCAGCCCTGATATCTGGGTTGAGCCTTCGTTGAATTCCCGGAAACTGACCTCTGTAAGACCACGCAGAATAAAAAGAAATGCCAGGGTTACAATAAAGGATGACAAGCCCGAGCGAACAACTATATTGCCAATTATCCACCCAATGAACAGAGTCATGCACAAGGTTAGGGTAAAGGCCATGAAAGGGCTTGCTTCCCCTAATCCAAACGGCAATCCCCATTTCAGCATCATGGCCATAGACATGCCGGCAAAACCGATCATGGAACCGATGGAAAGATCAAATTCTCCTGCTATCATGAGCAGACACGCACCTATGGCTATGATCCCCAACTGGGAAATGATCGAAAGGTTGTTTTTTATTCCCAGGGGGTTAAAAACCACATCACCGGCAACGATGGCCAAAAAAAGCAGGATAACCACCATTCCCGAGAAGGCACCGATTTCCGGTCTTCGAATAAACTTCCTGAATGCACCCTGGTTGACTTGTCTGTCCGATTCTATTCTTTCTGCTTGCATCACTTTGCTCTTAAAATCATTGAGCCCTCAAAGGCTATATTTCTCTTAAGACGAGGAAAGGGACTTGTTCCCTTTCCTCAGATTCTTATGCGATAAAGTATGGAAATACTTATCTATTTACGCCAGCCTGGGCTTCGACTGCTGCTGCGTTGGAAGCATCAACAAAACCGGGGCCGGATGGGATATTGCTACCAGGCAACATTCCAGCGTTTGTATTGTAAAGATGCAGGACAACAATAGGCATATAGCCTTGCAGCCTTTGCTGCTGGTCGATGGTGAAGGAAGCCTTGCCATCCTTGATCAGGTTGATGACACCTGGAGTCATATCAAAACAAGCCAGATGAATTTCGGCTCCGATTTCATCCACTGCTTCGGCTGCTGCTTCACAAACGTGAGGTCCAATGGCCAAAAGAGCATCAATTGACGGATCTGCTTGCAGCGCAGCGGCGGTTCTGGTTTTGATTTGAGCTACGTCATTTGAAACATCAATCATGTTCAGTTCCTTGCCCATAGCATCAAAATAACCAGTGCAACGATCTACCAGAGCTGTATTGAATGCTTCCTGGTTAAGACAAAGTCCGTTGGTTACACCTTCGGCCATGGCTCTTTCACCAGCTTTTTCACCAGCAAGTCTTTCAGGTTGTCCAACATGCATGATTGCACCCACAGCTACGTCATTTGAAACATCAATCATGTTCAGTTCCTTGCCCATAGCATCAAAATAACCAGTGCAACGATCTACCAGAGCTGTATTGAATGCTTCCTGGTTAAGACAAAGTCCGTTGGTTACACCTTCGGCCATGGCTCTTTCACCAGCTTTTTCACCAGCAAGTCTTTCAGGTTGTCCAACATGCATGATTGCACCCACAGCCTTGGATGATTCCAATCCTGAATTGATGGTTACAACTGGAATACCGGCATTTGCAGCGGCCCTGATGGCATTACCCAAAGCGTCTGGGTCAGGCAGGGAAACAACCAATCCATCCGGATTTGTTGCAACAGCAGATTCGATCAACTTGGCCATATCAGCCATATCCCCACTAGGGGCAAATCGATATTCAAATTCCACACCCAATGCTTCAGCGGCATCTCTACCGCCCTTTTCCACAACGGGCCAGAATGGGTCTGTTCCCTGGGTATGGGTAACCATAATATACTTTTCTGCCATTGCAGAACCTGCAAAAAGCAGCAAAGCAGCAAATGAGAGAATGATTTTTTTCATTTTTCCTCCAAATAATAAATTACAAGTTCAGTCTTGATGATCAAACTTCAAATTAGTGGAAGGTTATATTAATTATTAACTCTGATTTCACAATAGGTTGGGGGCTTGAAAAAGAAGCCTTCATAGTGAATATCAAATCTTCTCCGACAACAAAACCAAACTTTCCCAAGCAGCATTCCTGCTTAGACGAGCGGTTTTCCTGTACTTTGAGGCGAATCGTAAGCACCCCAAACTGATTGATCAAAATTAATGACTGATCCGGTCATTAACCCAGCATCATCAGATACCATGAAGGAAACTGCCCGGGCGACCTCCTTTGGATCAATCAACCGCCCAACTGGTAATTTCTTCGAGGCCTCATCGAGCCAGCCGTCATCGGCACCATGGTATTTTCGTTGGATGACATCTTCACCATCGGAAGACATCCAGCCGATATTCAACTGATTGACCCTGATATGATTGTGAAGCAGGGAATAGGCAGCATTTCTGGTCAGTGTGGCAAGTGCACCCTTGGAGGAACAATAGGCAATTATAAATGGCTGGCCGGCATGGGCTGACATTGATCCGATATTGACAATGGCCCCTTTGATTCCATCCTGAATCATTAGCTTGACCGTTTCCTGCATCAGAAAAAATGGCCCTCGGACATTAACGGCAAACATCTGGTCAAATAGTTCCGGTGAAGTATCCAGCAAATTTCCCCGATCGGTAATGGCTGCGGCATTAACCAGAATATCAATGCGACCAAACTCCCGTTCGGCAAATTTGACAATGTTGCGACAATCCTCGACGCAACCTAGATCACCCTTGATAAATTTGGTTGGTACCCCCGTTTGTCCTGTAATTTCCTGTGCAACTTCCATGCCCTGGCTCTCGCGCCGACCACATGTAACCAGCCCGGTCACACCACTTTCGGCAAACCTTTGAGCGATAGCCTTACCTAGACCTTGAGTACTTCCGGTTACTATTGCGATTTTGTCATCCAATCGGTTCATCATTCCTCTCAATCAGCTTATATCCTTCTTTTAGGACAATCGGTTTGAGTGTTCCATATCCAATTTGTGCATATTCGTAAGGAGGAGCCTTGACTGGATCCTGTTCGGCCTCGACAACAAACCAGCCCTCATAACCTGCATCGGCAAGCCGATGTATAATTTCACTAAAATTCAGTGATCCATCCCCGGGTACAGTAAAGACCCCTTTCAATACGGCATCAAGGAAACTGTCTCTTGTCCAATCAAGTGAATCAAGTACGTTTTTTCTTACATCCTTGGTATGAACATGCCGGATTCTTTCAACATGATTGTCAATGACTTCAAAATTATCTCCGCCAGAAAAAGCCATATGCCCGGGATCAAACAATAATTCGACTGCTTCCCCCGTGTAATTCATCAACATGTTCAATTCGGTCTGGGTTTCAATTGCCGTTCCCATATGATGATGAAAAGCCATGGACATACCCTCTTCCCGACACCACTCGCAAAAGATGGTCAATTTTCTGCCATAGTCTCGAATTTGATTTTCATCAAGTTTGATTTTTCGAGCAAGGGGTACTGATTGGATATTTTGGATTGTATGAGCAGTTTCACCATAAACCATACAAGGAGCGTTTAAATCCTTGAACAATTTCAATTGTGCGGCAACTTTTTCTTTCTCTTCATTCAAGTCTGTAACCAGAAGCGTTCCTGAATACCATCCTCCACAAAGATCAAGGTCATATTGATCAAGTATCGGTCCCAACTCCTCACTGGTTGAAGGAAACTTGCCACCTGTTTCAACGCCCGTAAATCCAGCATTTGCGGCATCATTCAAGCAAGTTTCCAAAGGTGTATCACCACCCAATTCCGGTAGGTCATCATTCGACCAGGCAATGGGAGCTATTCCCAATCGGGCAAACACGGTCAGACTCCAATTCTTTGCTTGCTTCTGATGCTTTCCTGCTCTTGCCGAGCCGCTTGGACATCAGGACTATCACTTACTTCTGGGACTCCCAGATCCCAGTGGGCGTCCCCAGGTGTCCACTGATAGGCATCGGTCTTAATGCAAATTAAAGTCGTCCGGTCTGTTGTTCTTGCCCAATCGAGGGCATTTTGCAAGTCACCAAGCCCATTTACCGTTCTGGCAAGTGCTCCCATAGATTCAGCATGTTTGGCAAAATCCACGTAAAAGGGTTCCACCACCTTGCAATCCTCAATCTGGTTATTGAAGGATTTTCCACCTTTGAAGTTCTGAAGCCTGTTGATAACTGCAAACCCGCCATTGTCACAAACAACAACAATCATTTTATGACCGGTCAAAACTGATGAGTATATATCCGAATTCATCATCAGGTAGGACCCATCTCCTACCATTACGATGGGGATTGCATCCTCTTCAAGTGCCATCGCCGTACCCCAACCGCCAGCAACTTCGTATCCCATGCAGGAATAACCGAATTCACAATCAAAGGTATTTGGTGACTTCACACGCCATCCCTTGGATACTTCGCCAGGCAAGCCACCTGCAGCAGTTATCATTCGATCATTTTCTCCAGCAAAATTGTTGACCATACCTACAACTTGGGCATATGTGGGAACAGGTGCATTGGTGGGTTTCTGCAACTTGTCCAAGAGATCATTCCAATCTGCGAACTCCTGCTTGCCCCTGGATAACCACCCTTCCTGTGACTGCCAGTCACCAAGGGAGGATTCTATCTCAACCAAAGCTTCCCTGGCATCACCAATGACTGGCAATGCCTGATGTTTATTGGCATCCCATCTAGCAGTATTTATGGCAAGGAATTTAGTACTTCTATTG
>WTGT01000035.1 GCA_011523445.1 Paracoccaceae bacterium | reverse complement strand
GATATCCGTTCCCAAATATCTGGCCTCCATGTCAGGAAGACCCTCCATCATCATTGCACCAGGAGCATCCAAGAGATCCTTGTCATAATGAACCCCAAAGGTACTTCGGCAGAATCTGGAACAACCATCTTGATCGCCCTTGTATTGTAGGTACTTCCCTCTGGGAATGCTTAAATTGTCACAAAACAACAATCTCAAACGAACATCTGACAAATTACTTTACCTCTTCAAATTTGGAGCAAATTTTCTGAATTGTTTCAACTTTCTAATAATCATTTAATTTTTCCGAGGGTTCAACTAAATCAAGTCGATTCTGACGGGGAGCGTTTTTATACCACCGATAAAATTGGACCTAAGAAACCTGATTGGGCCATTCAAATCCACATGAGAGACCCGTTTGCAAAACTCCTGCATGAGGATTTTGACCTCCAGACGTGCCAGCCAGATTCCCAGGCACAGGTGAGGTCCTCCCTGCCCGAATGCCATGTGCCTGTTTGGCGACCTATATAGATTTATCCTGAATGGATCATCGAAAACCGTTTCATCCCTGTTGCCAGAAATAAACCAATAAAGAACCTTGTCTCCCTTTCTTATGTTTTTTCCGTACATTTCAAAATCCTCGGTGGCTGTTCGTCTGAAATACATTGTTGGCGAGGCCCACCTGATAATCTCGTCAGATGCCGTTTCCCAGATGCCATCCTTGTCCTCCCGCAATTGTTGCAACAATTCGGGTTGTTGACTGAAGGCATGGATGGCAGCGGCAATTGAATATCTGGTAGTGTCATTCCCGGCTGCGACAAGCAGGCAGAAAAAATTTCTGAATTCGTTTTCCGTAATTACTGTCCCGTCCTTGGCGGGTCGTAGAATCATGTGGAGTATGCCCTCGGTATCTCCCGCCGTTTCCTTGGCATGCATCAAATCCTTGGCGTAATGATAAAGTTCCATTCCTGCTGGTGAGTTAAAGGGCATCATCCGAAATTCATCAGTGTCCATTTTGTCCAAAAGGTGGCTGGTGAAATCGGGATCGGTATTGGCAATCAACTCATCCCCTTTCGAAACCAGCCATTCCAGATCACTTTCCGGCAGACCAATGATTCGACCCAACATCCTCATTGGCAATTGCCGGGCGATTTCCTTGGTGGCATCGAATTCCTGCAAAGGCAGGACTTTGTCCAAAATATCCCTGCAAATGTCCCTGATCTGGTCCTCATACTGATTCATTACCGTTCTAGTAAAGGCACCGGCAACCTTGATGCGTGTCTTGGTATGTTCGGGAGGGTCTGTTTCCTGGAATGTCCTTCTGGCCAAATATTCCTCATAGGATTGATCCTCCATGCGAATTCCACGTGCCGAAGACAGCAATTTATAATTGCCATTGAGTTTCCAGATATCCTCATAACGGGTTACATTCCAGAATCCCTTACCCTTATCCCATTCGGTCCAGTTTATCGGATCCTCCCTTCTCATTCTGGCAAAGGTATTGTGCGGTGGACCATCGACAAAGCTGTCATAATCCGAGAGGTCAGCCTGACCGTTATCTGATGGCACCCAGACTGTCATTGGATCCACCCGTACTGACAATTGAAAACTACTAACATGATTGAATCCAGAATGATCAAACCCCTTTACCTGCAATCATTCAAAATAACATTCCACTGTACCGAAGGGGCCAAAATCGGCAAAGAAATCACTTCCGGAAGGCGCTTCAATCGGACGAATGAAACTCCCCGCCATGATGATGTCACCCCTCCCGATAAACTTGTCATATTCGGCCAATCTCCTGGCAAGCCATAGAACGCTGGTTATGGGGTCGTCAAGGATACCGGCACCCAATCCTGTTTCTTCCACGATCCCATTGCGCTTGATTATTCCTCCCATCCACCTTGGATCGATGTCCTCAAGATGATAACGGTTATCGGCCAACACGATGCCAGCATTGGCAGCATTATCCGCAATGGTATCACAGACATTCCTGTAGGTTCTGGTTTCAGGGTTATACCGAACAACCCTAGTTTCCAGAATTTCCAAAGCGGGGGCAATATGTTCGGTTGCCTCAACAATTCCATCCCTGTTCAAATCCGAGGGGGCCAGATCCCTGCCCATTATGAAAGCGATCTCAGCTTCTATCCTGGGTTCAA
>WTGT01000115.1 GCA_011523445.1 Paracoccaceae bacterium | reverse complement strand
TGGTTTAAATTATTTTGATATATTCGCATTGGTACTGGTACTTGTCTCAGGTGCTTTTGCCTACTCAAGAGGATTTGCAAGAGAGGTAATGTCAATCCTCGGGTGGGTCGTTTCAGCACTAGTTGCCTACCTTGCTGCTCCCCTGGCTGCTCCCTTTATGACGTCTGTTCCGTATCTCGGGAATATCGTTGAGCACAGTTGTGAACTGGGTGTTCTTGGAGCTTTTGCAATAACTTTTGCCTTGGCATTGATTGTTTCATCATTCATCAACAGCGTGGTAGTTTCGGTAACCAGACTACCAGGAATCAACATATTCAACAGGACACTTGGACTTTTGTTTGGTGTTTTGCGTGGGGGCTTCATTCTTACCATTATACTCTTGGCTGTTGACACTGTATTACCTACAGGTGGAATGTTCGATGCAATAACCCAATCCAATTCAGCTGAGATTTTTCAATATTCCAAAAACCTGATGAAAGAAAATATTCCAAATGAAACACCCGACTGGGTCACCTATGTTTACCAGAACCTCATGGCTTCCTGTAATATCATTGAGACGGCAGTAGATACCGCCAGTGAATTGATCACTGATGAATTAACTCCCGATGAATTGCCCCAAGAATAATTTCTTCTTCATACATAATCCTTCAACCCAGGAACTTGACCAATGATAACCCCAGTGGGGAATAAAGGAATTGCCTTGGTCACCGGCGCTTCAAGAGGTCTTGGAGCATCAATGTCGTTATTGCTTGCAGAGAAGGGTTATACGATTATCACTGTTGCCAGAACAGTTGGTGGCTTGGAAGAACTGGATGACAGGATTAGGGAGAGGGGAGGTAATTCTTTCCTTTGTGTTTTGGATATAACGAATGAGAGTGAAGTACAGGCTGTCTGTCAAAACATATACTCGAAATTCGGCCAAATTGACTTGTGGATTCATACCGCCATCAATCCGACACCTCTCAATCTTACCCATCAAATTGAGCAAAAAACCCTTAAACGATCTGTTGCCGTGAACATATTAGCAACCAGTCATCTCATTAATTGCATACATCCATTGCTCAAGAAAACCGGTCAGGCTGTCTTCCTTGATGACCCAAGATTGAGCAAAAAATTCATGGGAATTTACGGCAGCACCAAGCGGGCACAAATCGAATTGGCCAGAGCGTGGAGTATGGAAACCACCAATCTGGGCCCCAAGGTAATAATCCATACTCCTTCAGAAATGTATACCAAGACCACACTGACCTTTTTTCCCGGGATCAGGGAAACCGACATATCAACACCTGATGATGAAGCAAGAAAACTGATTGATACGATTTTTTCCTGATTCGATCAGGTTGAGTGCTACCCTAGTGATTTCTCAGGAGCAGTCTGATGGGAGTTCCCCGCAGATTGAATCTGTTTCGCAAGCCATTAATCAGATACCTTTTGTAACTTGTCGGCAGGGCCTTGGGCTTGCTGCATTTCAGAACAAAAGTTGGCGGTCGGTTATTGATTTGAGAAATGAACCGCAGCTTTATCCTCAATCCTGCAACAGCTGGAGGTGGATGCTTGTACACCATATGTTCCAACCATTTGTTCAACTCTCCGGTTGATACCCTATAATTCCAAATCTCGTGAATGTTCCTGACTTCTCGTAATAATGATATCAAACCCCTTTTGTAGAGGGCAGAAACACAAACCAGCTTGATCCCCTTCAATTGAGGTAGGGATGTTTCAATTTTATGATTCAATTCCCTTTGCCTAGCTGTCTTGTCCTTGACCAGATCCCATTTGTTAATGGCAATGACCACTCCCCTACCCTCTCTTTCGGCCATGTCGGCTATTCGAAGATCCTGGGTATCGAGGGGGCTTGTTGCATCGATGAGGACGATGACGATTTCGGAAAACCTGATTGCCCTTAGTCCCTCAGAAACGGATTCTTTTTCTATATCATCAACGACCCTGCTTTTTCGCCGCATGCCTGCCGTATCATAAATCTCAACCTCTGTACCTTCCCACTTGGTCCTGATGGAAATGGCATCCCTTGTAATTCCCGGGGTCGTCCCCGTGAGCAATCTTTCATCACCAACGATCTGATTGATCAGCGATGATTTGCCGGCATTGGGCCTTCCGATTACGGCTATCCTTAATGGTTTAGTATTATCC
>WTGT01000050.1 GCA_011523445.1 Paracoccaceae bacterium | reverse complement strand
CCTTCATTGTCAAGGGAAATTCCATACACATTTATTACCTTAGAATTGCCTTTGATACCCTGATGGCAGAATCTGACGATGAACCTGACTCGAGTTATGGACTCTTGGCCAAATCAATTACCTATCCTGAGCCAAGCAGGAGCTGGGCCATATTCGATCTTCGTGAGGAAGCCCGATTTTCCGATGGGAGCCCCGTTACCGCCGATGATGTGGTATTCTCTTTTGAAATGTTGAAAACAAAGGGAACACCCGCCTATCGACTGTCCTTCGAAAACATTGAAAAAGCTGAAGCACTCAGCGATACCCAAGTCAAATTCAGTTTCAGGGAAGGACACCAGACACGTGATTTGCCTGTACTGGCAGGATCAATACCGGTTTTTTCCAGAGTTCACTTCAACGAAAGAAACTTTGAAGATTCATCCCTTGATCCAATTCTTGCCTCGGGTCCTTATGTTGTTGAAAAGGCTGATGCCGGTCAATTTGCCCAACTACGCCGGCAAGATGATTATTGGGGAGCTGATTTGCCCGTCAACAAGGGGCGATTTAACTATGACACGATAAAAGTTGTCTATTACACGGATTACACCACTGCATTTGAAGGTTTCAAAGGTGGGGATTACGACTTCAGGGAAGAGTATTATTCCAAACTTTGGACAACGGGTTATGATTTTCCTGAAATAGAAAGTGGCAGGATCACGCGCGAATTAATTCCGGATGGTCGCCCCTCAGGAGCCCAAGGCTATTGGTTCAACCTTCGCCGGGAGAAATTTGCGGACCCACGGGTAAGGGAAGCAATTGCAATGGCATTCAATTTCGAATGGTCAAACAAAACGCTGTTTTATGATGCATACAAGCGTACTGACAGTTTTTGGGAGAATTCCTACCTGCAGGCAGAAGGATTACCTTCCGAGGGAGAACTGGCACTACTGGAACCCCTGCGAGGACAAATTCCGGAAACGGTATTCACTGAGCCTGCATTCACTCCCCCACAATCCGACCCGGACAAATTGGCTGACCGAAGAATTTTGCGAAAGGCTGGTGCTTTGCTAGACGAAGCCGGATGGGTACTTGAGGAAGGACAAAGGTTTAATGCCGAAGGAGAAAAACTAGAGATTCAATTTTTATCGGAAGGTGAATCTTCCCATAGAATTATCACCCCTTTCATTGAAAACCTCCAGACACTGGGGATTGAAGCATCAATCTATTCACCTGATGCTGCCCAGGTCCAAAATCTGGAGAAAAATTTTGATTTCGACATTACCTCCCGCCGATATAGTTTTTCTCTGACTCCGGGGCAAAATCTACGTTCCATATTTGGCTCGGCGAGTGCCGAATTGACCGGAAGTTACAACATTGCTGGGGTTTCCAACCCGGCCATTGATGCACTTCTGGATGCTGTCGAGAGTGCTGAAACCAGAGATGATCTGACGATTGCCGTGCAGGCTCTGGACAGGGTCTTGCGATCCATGCACATCTGGGTTCCCAACTGGTATTCGGGAACACATCGAGTTGCCTATAGGAGTATCTATTCCCGTCCCGAAAACTTGCCACCTTACGATCTGGGGGAAATGTATCTTTGGTGGTATGACGAGGAAAAGGCCAAAATTTACGAAGAGGCCAGATGATCCTTCGTGATTAAAATCATACCAATTGTTAATTGAAGGAAATCATGGCTAAACCCATGATTTCCTCAGTGTTTCAAATTCTCTTTGGAAAGTTCGAAATTCAATTTCAAAAAAACAGTGAACGGAATTTGGTGTAGTTGCTATTTCCATCGGTCCAGAGCTACCTCATCAATTTCCTTGCTTTCGACCCATGACTCTCCTCTTTGAGTTACTTCTTTCTTCCAAAATGGGGCTCTCGATTTCAGAAAGTCCATCAGGTAGTCGGCAGCTTCAAAAGCCTCCCTGCGATGTTTGGAAGATGTGGCCACCAGAACAATATCCTCACTAGGAGTCAATTTGCCGTATCTGTGGATAACTAGGCAATCAATGAGATTCCACCGTTTTACGGCTTCACCCATTATCTTTTCAATTGCCTTTTCGGTCATTCCCGGATAGTGCTCGATGAGCATGTATTCGAGGGGATTTTCAGGGTCACTGCGAACCTTACCCAAGAAAGTAACAATCGCTCCAGTTTCTTGATTCTGGTTGGAAAAGTGACCAATTTTCCCATCCGGGAAAAATGGTTCCTCCTGAACGGACAGTTTCATGTCAACCTCCGGTCATAGGCGGGAAAAACGCAATTTCCTCGGCCTTGGTAATATCCGAATCCATGTCTCCCAGTTCCTGATCAATCGCGACACATATGGATGAGGTTTGTGTGAAGGCCAATTTGTACCTTTCACCCTTTTCCCTGAGTTCATCAAGCAGATCATTAACCCTGACAGCATTGGTCTCTATTGATTCAGAGGGAACACCAATCCGTTCCCTTAGCCAGGAGAAATACAATACCCTAACCGTCATTTTTGGTTCCCATCAAGCCGAGTGCCGTTTTGAAATACTCCAAGCCGGAATAAATTGTTTGAATTGCTGATAACCAAATAAGCACGATACAAGCCATTTCCATAAGGGTTGTTCCAGAGCCCGCAACAGGTTGTAATAAAAAGGTAGTAAGTGAACCGCTTCCGTCAACGATTATACCAGAGAAAAAGGTCAATGAAATCGTAATCATCTGAAGGGTAGTTTTCAGTTTGGCTATGAAGGTAACCTGAAGACTCAAGCTCTTGGAAGCCAGATATTCCCGCAAACCTGAAATAAACAATTCCCTGAAGATGATTAATCCTATGGGTAAAATAATCCATGAATTGAATTCATAATAGGTAATGATGATGATCCAAGCCATGATGACCAGGATCTTATCGGCTATCGAATCAAGGATTTTACCCAACTCCGAAACCAAATTGAATTTTCTGGCAATATAACCATCAATGAAATCGGTTATTGCTGCACTAACAAATACCACAAAGGCCAGAATATCCGCCGCGGGTCTTGCCAGAAGCAGGAAACCCAACAGAATCAGAAACCCGGCAAATAACCTAATTATGCTCAGAATGGTCGGTAAGGTGATGGTCATAATAATTTACTTTATCCCGTGGTTTATTGGGTCTCGTGATAATATGAGTGAATTGTACGGGCCATGCTTTCCGATATGCCCTGAACTGCCTTCAGATCGTCGATACCTGCCTTTTTTACTTCCTTGACTGATCCAAAATGATGCAAGAGGGCATGTTTCCTGCCAGCCCCAATCCCAGGTATGGCATCCAGAGATGACCTCCTCAGGTTTTTTCTTCTGGCTGATCTATGGGTTCCGATGGCAAACCTGTGAGCTTCATCCCTGATACGCTGGATAAAAAACAGCAGTGAATCATTCTTCTCCAGCTTGAATCTGGACTTATCGGCAAGGTGTATGGTTTCGATATCCTGATCTCGATTGGGCCCCTTGGAGACACTGATGACAGAGATTTCATCAAGCCCGAAATTCTCAAGAATTTCCTTGGCAGCCGTCAACTGACCCTGCCCACCATCAACTATTATGAGATCTGGCCAAAGCATGCTGTTCTTTTCAGGATCTTCCTCTAGCAATCTTCGAAATCTGCGAGTAAAGACTTCCCGCATCATTCCATAATCATCCCCAGGAGTCAGTTGCTCGTTCTTGATTTTGTATTTACGATAGGAGGATTTGAGAAACCCTTCCTTGCCAACACAAATCATTGTTCCGTACTGGTATGAACCCTGAATGTGCGAATTGTCATAAACCTCGATTATTTCCGGTATTTCATCCAAACCAACCTTTTCTGCAAGTCTTTCGAACAACAATATCTGACTTGCAACCTCCGAAAGTTTCCTGTTCAGTGATTCCCTTGCATTTCGTACTGCATTCTCAATCAAAAGGGCCCTCTCCCCCCTTTTTGGAATGTTCAGTTTTACTTTGGTTCCCCTTAGTTCACTAAGCACTGTTACCATCGGATCATAATCCTCAATGTGATGGGACAGTAAAATTTCCCTTGGGGGGTGCTTGTTGGAATAAAACTGACCAAGAAAGGCCTTGAGGATTTCTGCCTCTTCAGCACCTTCCCCCGTTTTTGGAAAAAAGGATTTGTTTCCCCAATTCTGATGGGACCTGATGAAGAAGACCTGTACACAAGCCTTGCCATTTTCCAAGCTCAACCCAATCACATCGGCTTCGGAAACTGTTTGTGGATTGATGCCCTGTACCGATTGTATCTGTGTCAATGCCTGTATCCTGTCTCTGAGAGCGGCAGCTTTCTCAAACTCAAGTGCCTTTGAGGCAAGGTCCATTTTTGAAGCCAAATTCTGTTGAATATTGGATGTTTTTCCTCGTAGAAAACTTTGAGCATCATTGACTAGCTCGGCATAACTGTCTTCTTCAATAAGACCTACACAGGGGGCTGAACATCTCTTGATCTGGTATTGCAAGCAAGGTCTTGTTCGGTTGGTGAAAATCGCATCAGAACAGTTTCTTATAAGGAATACCTTTTGAAGTTGATTGATGGTTCTGTTAACTGCAGCAGCAGAGGCAAACGGTCCATAATGCTTGCCGCTCAACTCCCTTTTACCCCTGTGTTTCCTTATTTGAGGAAAGGGGTGATCAGTTGAAATGTAGATGGTGGGAAAACTCTTGTCATCCCTGAGCAACACATTGAAATGAGGTTTCAATTGCTTGATGAGATTTTGTTCAAGCAATAGAGCTTCGGTTTCGGTTTTGGTCGTCAAAAACATCATGGATGCGGTCAACGAAACCATTCTTTCAATTCTTCCTCCCATGGACATGGGATTGAGATAGTTTCTTACCCTGTTTTTGAGGTGTTTGGCTTTTCCAACATACAAAACCTCACCCTTGGAACCCAACATTCTGTAAACGCCGGGGCTCCCATCGAGCGTTTTGGCATAATGCCTAATACAATCGACCCCTCGCAAGCCAATTTGATGATCGGCTTCACTAGTCATTGCTTAGATCCACAAAGTTCTGTTTTCACAATCATATGTCAAAAGTATAGCGAAATAATATTAACCGTCTGGCAATAAAGTTAATAATCTTCGCCATAAAATTTGGGGTTCCAGGTTAGATGTTGCCCACTGTCTGTACAAATCAATTGGCCTGTGACGGAAGGGGAATCGATAAAATAATTCATCGCTCCGACAATATCCTGGGGATTGGAACCTCTCCTGAGGATGGTATTGTACCGTTGATTTGAAAAATGCTCCTCCGATTGTGTATCCATTTTTATCGTGGGGCCTGGCCCAATTGCATTGACCCTGATCCTTGGAGCCAACGAAATGGCTGCTGTTTGGGTAAATGACCAAAGAGCCATTTTGGCCAAGGTATATGTAGCAAAATGAGATGTGGGCTTCAGTACTCTTTGATCAACCATGTTGATGACCAACCCTTGGGCAAGAAACTCTCCCCTTTCATCAATCATTTCATCGGGAACCTGATGGGCAAAGGTTTGTGTCAAAAAAAATGGGGCTCTTAAATTTGATGAAATGTGATTGTCCCAACTTGTCAGGGTGGCATTTTCGATGGAATCATTAGTGAAAATGGAGGCATTGTTTATCAACAGGTTCAAGGGCTTTCCCAAGGCTTCCTTGGCATGAGCAATCAAATCGATTGTTTCTTCGTGTTCAAGTAAATTTGCCTTCAATGTTACAACCTTTATCCCCAATGAAGACAATGAGTTTGCAAGAGATACCGCCTCATTCTCTGAGCTATTGTAATGAATAACCAGATCAAAACCCCTTTTTGCCAAGGCAGAAGCCATCTCCTTGCCCAATCTTTTGGCACCACCGGTTATCAATGCTGCTTGGTTCCTGACTGATTCATTCATTTACGTCAAACCTGTACTCAAAATACAAACCAAATACTTTCTTAAATGTAAATGGGGTGGATAATCCACAACAACTGATAATACCTGAGGAATTCAGTATTCAAAACTTTATATCCCGGATAAAGCCAAATAATTGTGACTTTGAAAGGAGTTATTGTCCACACATGTTTGAAAACAGTTCAAACCAAGGAAATTTTATGAACCCACCGCAATAAAATCAACTTGGGGAAAAAGTATTGTACGTAAATACTATTCAACTATGGTTGGGATTGATCCTATCACATTAGAGTCGAAACTTTTCCCAAAGAGAATTCACTTTGAAATAATCCAGGGTTGAACTTGTGATCTGGGCACCAAGGGAAGATAGAAATTTCTTCTTTTTGATGTATGAATTGAATTTCACATTGTTGCCAAATTTTTCCTTCATGACTGGTACCATATGCCCGATCTGGTCGACCAATCCGATTTCAATTGCCTTCTGTCCAGTCCAGAATCTACCTGTAAAGGCCGATTCATCAATTTCCTTGCCCTTTCTTCTTTCCGTAACAAAGGAAATGAAGTTTTGATGAATTTCCTTCTGAATTTCCTTTAGTTTTTCAACATCATCCGGGTCTTCTGGAAGGAATGGATCAAGTATATTTTTTTCTTCCCCAGAAGTATGAACCCGTCTTTCAATGCCAACCTTGGTCAACAGTTCCTGAAATCCGAATGATGATGATATGACACCGATTGAACCGACAATCGAGTTTTCATCTGCATAAATCTCATCACCGATAGCTGCCAACCAGTAGCCCCCTGAGGCAGCAACATCTTCTACAAAAGTATAGATTGGAACTTCCTTTTCCTGGGACAGTCTGATTATTCTGGCAGCTATCAGTGAACTTTGGACGGGTGAACCGCCTGGTGAATTAATCACCAAAGCTACTGCAACGGGCTTTCCTCTTGTAAAGGCCTTTTCAATAAAGGGAGAAACTCCCTCGTCAGATAGTTGTGATTGCCTCATTCTACCACCTGAAGCAATTACACCTTCAAGTCTAATTACAGAAACTACCGGTCTGGATTTCCTGAAAGGTATTTTTAATCGCCGACGTGATTTTTTTGAGGAATCTTTATTTTTTGATCTTTTGAAGAGCTTTTTCATAAGCACCAAAACTAGTGGTGATTAAAGGCAAAACAAGTATCAGAAAATTTATTTCCGTAATTTACCTAAATTTACGACAGTAGTCATACACCCCTGATTTTGGGAAACACCAGAAACTCCCAAGGGCTGGGAAACACACCCACTGGTACTTCAATTATACATGGACCATCATGATTGATTGCCCGTTTCAAAACGGGCTTCAATTCCTCTGGGGAATTGGCTCGTAAACCCATGGCTCCAAATGCCTCGGCATATTTGACAAAATCGGGACTAGTAAGGTCTGTGGCAATAATCCGACCACCATATACATCCCTTTGAAAATGCTGAACATTCCCATAGGCATGGTCTTGAAAAACAATTGTCGTAAGGGGGATATTGTATTTCACGGCTGTTGCCAGTTCGCTCAAGGCAACCAAGGCACCACCATCACCTTCAATTGATACTACCGGTACATCTCTCCTGGCATGAGCAACTCCCAATGCCGAAGGAAAACCATATCCCAATGATCCCTGATAACCGGTAGAAATATACGTCCTGGGTAAATATGCCTTATAAGCAAATCGTGATACATAACCCACCTGGGTCAGATCATCTACGTAAATCCCCTCTTTCGGAAGTACATCCCTTATTGCTTCCAGATAGGCAATTTGAGGTTTTAATTTATGTCGAATTTCCTTCCATCTTCGTTGGGATACCTCCTCTACCCTCTTCACCCAATCACTTCGCTTAATCTCATACCCTTCAAGCGCATCTATCAATTCTGGCAAGGCATCAGCCAAATTAGCATTTATAGCCACATCTGTCTTGGCACTTCTGTTTAATTGGGTCTCATCAACATCAATGTGTATTACCTTCAAATTGTCATCCTGGCCCCATTCGTGAACCTCACTTTGAAGTCTGGTACCCAACCCGACCACAACATCAACTTCAGGCCAAAGGTCATATCCAATCGGTAAATTGATTTTCAATGGATGATCCGCAGGTACAACACCTTGACCGTTTCGATATGACATAACAGGTGCTGAGAGCATCTCCATAAGTCTATTAATTAGCAAACTGTGATTTTGTGCACCACTTCCAACGACAATCAAGGGTGCCTTGGAATCGATCAATATATTTTTGGCCTCTGCAATTTTATCCAGATCAACTAGGGCCTCGCTTGATTTTGTGTTACTTTTTTCACTATCGTCAACCAGTCGATCCCAGACATTCTCAGGGATTTCTACTCCAACAGGTTGAGGTCTGCCATTGGAGAGTGCATTGAAGGCATTATCAATTACATCTCTTGCATTGCTTCCTCCAACAATACGATCAGAATATTTCGTCAGGCTTGATAAAATACCCAATTGATTTGGAATCTCATGTAACAACCCATGGCCCTTGTCGATTTCTTCCAGAGGTATTTGACCAATTATTCCCAAAACGGGAGCATTGACAGCGTAAGCTGTACACAAGGCTGTAGTGGTATTCAAGAAACCCGGACCTGGAACTACACAGAATGCCTGTTTCTCACCGGTTGCCAGTGCAGCTCCTGTTGCCATGTAAGCAGCCCCCTGTTCATGACGGGAAACGATGGGAGTAATTGAATCTGTATAGTCGTAGAGTGTATCGAAAAAAGGATCGTTTTGAACACCTGGCAAACAGTAAAGTTGATCAATCTTATTTTTGATCAACGATCTAATTACTAACTCGGCTACTTTAATCGTCATGGAATATCCTTGGTGATTAGTTCTTGTCTTTTCTATTGTATAGTTCTAGGTGAAATGCAAGAATATTTTCGCCGTGAATTTGAAAAAGAAGGCGAAATTTTAATTTCATATCAGTGATATTATAGTATTATTAATACATCAAAATAGAAGTTTATTAATACTATGGTAT
>WTGT01000252.1 GCA_011523445.1 Paracoccaceae bacterium | reverse complement strand
TATCATTTCCATCAATACACAATCGCCCAATTTGTTCTTTTTCCGAATCAAGTAATTTTCCCCTGAGCAATTCAACCATCGAACCGTTGGGTGCCACGATGGCATTGAAGCCGGCATCAATGGCTATCTCCGCATGCATCTTCAAATGTCTGTATTCTCCATGCATGGGGATAACCAGATTTGGCAAGACGAGTTTATGGAGATTCTCCAGATCCGTTTTGTTGGGATGTCCCGATACATGATAAAGACCCGAAGATTCATCAATTATATTGACACCCAATTCTGCAAATCGATTTTGTATTTTACTTATTGCCACTTCATTACCGGGAATGGTCTTGGAAGAATAAATGACCGTATCACCCCGTTTTACCCTCAATCCCTTGAAGGAACCGCCTGTAGACAATTGGGCGGTTGCAGCCCTCCCCTCACCCTGGCTTCCCGTTGCCAAAACAAGTAGGCTGTTTCTTGGCAAATTACGTGCCTGTTCAATTGAAACCTGGTTTGGTAAATCCTCTAAAATTCCAACATCAATTGCATGGGAAACCAACCTGTTCATGGCTCGTCCCAGCAATACCACATTTCGTCCACAAAGTTCCGCTGCTTGAGCTATCTGGTAAATCCTAGCAATGTGTGATGCAAATGTCGTGGCAATCACCATCCCTTCACATTCCTGTATAAGTTGATCAAGATTTGTACCAATCGAAGCCTCTGATCGGGCCTTTCCGGGAGTCAAGGCATTGGTTGAATCACATATCAGGGCTAGAATCTTCTCGCTGCAAATTTCCTCCCACAATTCCTCTTCAAAGGGTTCGCCAATAACCGGTTCATGATCTAATTTGAAATCACCTGTATGTATAATTCGCCCATCGGGAGTATCAATGATCAGGCTAGAGGATTCCGGTATTGAATGGGATATGGGTACATAGGAAACTTCAAATGGACCAGCCGTAATTTTATCCGGATAGATATCAACCGTGTGGAACCGATTTTGATTGCCACCATATTCGTCAATCCGATCCAAGGCAATTTGCCTGGAAAATTCACGTGCATAAACTGGTACATCCAATTCACCGGTCACAAAGGAGATGGCACCCAGATGATCCAAATGGCCGTGGGTTATGAAAATTGCCTCTACCCGGGATTTTCTCTCGACCAGCCAAGAAAAATCAGGGATTATAAGGTCCACACCCGGGGCCGTTTCCATATCGGGAAACAAGACACCTGTATCCACTACAATGAACTGCTCCCTATCCTGGGGACCATACCCGTAGACATACATGTTCATGCCGATTTCACCGGCACCCCCAAAGGGAAGATATATCAGTCTAGGCTTGGTCATTGGTTCCAAAAACATTATAGTTATAAATAACTGCCAGACCATGAATGGTCAGGTCTGCATCCAACTTGTCAAACAGGTGATCTGCTTGGGCCAAGATTGTGGAATATCCACCTGTTCCGATAACTTTCAAATCCCGTCCCTGCTCTTCCTGAATTCTTCTGCATATACCTTCAATTAGACTCACGTAGCCCCAGAAAATGCCCGAATGCATGCAATCAAGCGTATTTTTACCAATGATCGAAGGAGGTATCTCAACACCTACATGCGGGAGTGCTGCGGCAGCTTCATGAAGCGCACGAAGAGAAAGATCAATTCCTGGAGAGATGACTCCTCCGATATATGCCCCATCATTATCAACAACATCAAATGTGGTGGCTGTACCAAAATCAACTACAATCAAATCCCCGCCAAATTGTTCAAAGGCCGATACAGTGTTGACAAGCCTGTCTGAACCTACATGAACGCCCGGATCAATCCTGACTTCTACCGGCAGACGACAATTCCCGGTACCCACTATGATAGGCTCGGTATCAAAATACTTTTGACATAATTGTTCAAGGTTGAACAAGACCCCCGGAACAACCGAAGAGATGATAACCGATTCAATGTCCTGTATGCTTGCCTTTAATCCGATGAGGGGCTCCAACCAGACATAATATTCGTCACTCGTTCTGGCGGTGTAGGTGGAACAGCGCCAACTTTCCAGGGTTGTACTTCCCTCTATGATCGCAAATACGGTGTTTGTATTTCCTACATCAATTGCCAACAACATCTTTCGAGTCCTCAAAAAACATATCACCCGCAGAGAAATATCTGATA
>WTGT01000207.1 GCA_011523445.1 Paracoccaceae bacterium | reverse complement strand
GAATATTAGCGATCAGGATTGGGAGACCATATCGTACAATGTCAAACGAAACCTGATAATTCGTGACGGATTTTGAAAATCAACTGAACTCTGGAAAACTAACTTTTGAATTTGAGTTTGATTTAAATCAATTTCTTAACCAGCATTACTGAAGGGTTATCGGAAACTCATGCCGAGTTTAGGCATTTATCAAATAATTGTGATAAGATTTACTTTTGGAGATTCATAACAGTTGATTATGCTATGAGGGTTCAATGGGTAGGGGATACCCTTTGTGTATGATTAAATAGCTTTTAAAGTAAAGGAATTGGTTTTTTCTTTCGTATAACTAATCAAAGCGAACTTTTGTCATAACCTTGACTATCATCAGGAGGAATGAGGTTATCGCTAATACTAGTCAAATTAATTTCAAGCCAGACTGGACAGCATGCGTTTTCTGAAACGTAGTTTGTTGGGATTGTTTTTACTTGGCATGAGCCTTGGATTGCTCGTCATTGCCGGTGATATGCTCTATTCGTCAATCCAGGAAAGAATGACCAATGGACAACCGCAAAGGCCTCAAAGGGAAAGATCTTACACCGCTACAGTTCTAGTGGCTGAAAGAACAAGTATTCAGCCGGTAATCAGTACTTTTGGCGAGATTGTCAGTACCCATACACTTGAAGTTCGTGCCCCCATTGGAGGTACAATCGTGGGATTGTCACCGAATTTTGTCGAAGGGGGCAAGGTTGCCGAAGGGGAATTGATTTTGGAAATTGACCCTTCCGATGCAAAATCAGCCCTGGATTTGGCCATTGCCGACATGAATGATGCCAAGGTGGGATTGGCTGATGCCGAAAGATTGCTTGATCTTGCGAGGGAAGACCTTGTTGCCGCTGAACTGCAGGTGAATTTGAGACAAAGGGCGTATGAAAGAAGTGTTACTCTCTTGGAAAGGGGCGTGGGTACAAGTACCGACCTTGATAATGCTGAAATTACCCTTTCTACAGCATTGCAAGCGGTATTGACGAAAAAAAGGGCTCTGGCCCAGGCAGAAACCAGGCTAGAACAAGCAACAACAGCACTTGACCGGAGACAAATCAGTGTATCAGAAGCGGAGCGAAAATTATCCCAAACCCGACTGTTTGCTGAATTTGACGGCATATTCACGAATGTTACAGCCATTGAAGGTGGATTGGTAACTCCCAATGAACGACTTGCCAGATTGATTGATCCAGAAGCACTCGACGTTTCTTTCAGGGTTTCAAGCCTACAGTATTCACACCTCTTGGATGACAATGGATCACTGGTTTCGGCTGAAGTGGACATTGATCTTTCACTTGGTAATAATAGCCTATCAACTACCGGAGTAATTACCCGGGAAAGCCCTGCCGTTGGCGAGGGGCAGACGGGTAGATTGTTGATTGCACATATTGAGGGCAGTGAAACAAATGCCCTGAGACCGGGTGATTTCGTGACAGTTTCAATACGTGAACCTGAAATGCAAAATGTTTTTGTCGTACCGGCCACGGCAGTTAATTCCGAGGGTGAAGTTCTTGTTGTCAATGACCAAAACCGACTTGAAGAGTTGGAGGTCAGGGTATTGCGCAAACAAGAGGATGACGTAATTTTGGCAAGCCGTGGTCTTGATGGGCGCACCATCATTGCAGAAAGGTCCCCTACATTGGGTGAGGGTATTAGAATAGAGGCAAGAATGGCTGCCCAAGAAGGTGCAGATCCTGCCTTTGAAGAGCCTCAAATGGTGGCCCTATCTGATGAGGAAAGAAGCGAACTTAGACAAAGGGTTGAGGCCAATCAGTTTATGCCGGCTGACGTTAAGCAAAGAATATTGAAACAACTCGAGGAAGATGAAATTCCAAAGGACATGCTCGACAGGTTAAGAAGGCGTGGCTAAGATGTTGGGTGCTACTGACATGGGTCTGAAGGCATCAATACTGAAGTATTTCACACGCCACAAGACTGCAGCAAACCTTTTGCTGATAATCATGATATTCAGTGGAGTAGTGGCCTTCCCCCAGATGCGGGCACAATTTTTTCCTGATGTCGTTTTTGATAGCGTTTCCGTCTCAGTTCGATGGGATTCCGCAGGAGCCGAAGACATTGATGCTGCCATCGCCCAGCGACTGGTTCCTATATTGCAGGAAATCGAGGGGGTAACAGGTACCC
>WTGT01000306.1 GCA_011523445.1 Paracoccaceae bacterium | reverse complement strand
ACTATGACCAACTTGATCCCTTTTCCCAAAGGATCATGAAGGGGATAGAATCAAATAATCCCGAAATTACCGAAGAAGTCATTAAGAATGCCCGTAGGGGCTATTATGCCAACATGTCATATTTTGACAGCCAAATAGGCATGATCGTTAAGACCCTTAAGGAAACCGAGCAGTTTGACAACACCATCATAATTATTACAGCCGATCATGGTGAAATGCTTGGAGAAAGAGGTTTGTGGTATAAAATGAACTTCTTTGAACCATCCGGCCGGGTACCCCTGATTATGGCCGGTCCGGGAATTGTCAATCGAAAGGTCAAGAGTATTTGTTCATTGGTGGATGTCCTTCCTACCCTGATTGACATTGGAGTACAGTGCGGCATGGAAGAACCTGAACTGGTACAGGCCATTGATGGCCGATCCCTGCTGCCAATGGCAACCAGTGATTTTGAAGATGGTGGAGAAGCGATCGGTGAATATTGCGCTGAACTTACACCTAGTCCGGTGTTTATGATACGACGGGGTGATTACAAGTTTTTATGTTCCGAAGGAGATCCACCTTTATTGTATAATCTGGAAGACGATCCGGAGGAAATGGACAACTTGGTTGGCAAGAAAGAATTTGCTTCCATTCTCAGAGAGTTTGAAAGAGAAGCTGCCAATCGATGGGATATTGACAAAATAAAGGCAGATGTAATTGCCAAGCAAAAACAGCGGCATACCTTGTTTAAGGCCTTGGAGAAGGGAAAGGTTTCCCATTGGGATTACAATCCCCCTAGGGATGCCAGTAATGAATATGTCAGAACCCACATGGATTGGAAATTCGCAACGGAAAGAACCAGGGTACCACCATATAGGCCGAATTCCTGAAATCAGCCTGAGACAGTTTCTTTGGAAAGTTTGGTTTGTGGGCTGGGGTTAATTGCCAGGCCAATTCCAAGGTAAAGGCCGAGAGTGATTTTGCTTATCAATCACTGAGGAGTCAGCTTCCCTCACCAGGTTTTTCTGAGAAATATTTTTCCATTTTACCTTCCTCGAATTCGTGACTCTCGGCATCAGGTGGAGCATCCTTCTTTTCTAGGATAACTGGCCAGATTTCAGAATACTTTCGGTTGAACTCAACCCAATCTTCCATATCCGGTTCCGTATCAGGTCTAATTGCATCAACCGGACATTCAGGTTCGCAAACCCCACAATCAATACATTCGTCCGGATGTATGACCAACATGTTTTCACCTTCATAAAAACAGTCAACGGGACATACTTCAACACAATCCGTGTATTTGCAAGCGATGCAACTATCAATTACTACATATGTCATTTTTGCCTTGGGAAAATCCGCAAAATGTACTGGAAAATGGCTAGGTATTTATAATTTGCCCTGTTTCAACCTGTATTGAAAATATAAAAAGCAAATTTCACAATTTTGTTTCCAGTAAAACAAAATACTAGATTTGCAATCAGATTTTATAATTTATCCCTGATATCCATCAATGCTGCAAAGGGATGATCGGGATCAATCCTCGTTGGGACCGGTTTGGAATTTCTGGACTTCCTTGAATCTGATCTGTTAGAGGGCCTGGATTTAGTATTATTGCCAAATTTACTCTTAGGTCCCTTTCCTCTTTTGGATCTGAATGAAACTCCTTTTTCTCCCTGTTCTTCCCCCTTGTTCTGGGAGAATTTCCTTTTTTGAGGAGCCCTTTTGGGTTTCCATTTATAGGTATAAACTACCTCCTTAACGACCTCTTCGACCGTTTCATTTGCATTCTCTGCCAGGGGTTGATCCTTTGGTGCATTCGCGAGAGTCACTTCTGTATCATTTTCGTTTTCTATACTGGTCACCTTATCTGCTTCCGCTTCGGAATTGTCTTGCACTGACTCATTGGTATCTGTTATTGTTTCAGAAATTGGTTGCTCCAAATTGATCTCTTCGGTTTTGGCATTTATAGCCTCTTTCTGATCTGTAACTTCCTCGACTTTTTCTGAACTTGTAGATGCATCTTCGTTAGAAGGGGTTATTGATTTCTGATTTTCTTCCCTGATTACGGTGTATCCCAGCCCCTTCATGAATTCTGAAAACTTTTCATGTGACAAACCAGTTATGGAAAGCATCTCGGCCGAAGGTCCAAACCCTTTCCTACCATCCTCTACCCTGATTAGATTCATCAATCGTTCC
>WTGT01000184.1 GCA_011523445.1 Paracoccaceae bacterium | reverse complement strand
CTCCAATCCTGACATTTATTGCAAGGATTGGATTAGGTTGGAGAATTAGCTTTGAAGTCTATACCAGCGGTGTAAATTGATTGGCTGAATGTCATCTGGGGTTTGCCAGAAACTTGCATCATAAATCGTTATGACAACGATATAATGCCTGATATTGTAAAAATAGAAGAAAATTTTTGGTTTCAAAGGTGGTTTTATTGTCCAAAAATATAGGAAAATTATTGTTTTTTGGATTTATAAAACAGGCTTCAAGAGAAATTATTTCCTTAAATTGATTGAAAATCCAAATTTTTTTGGGGTGTATCGAGACCCTTAATGGATAGGGGATTGTATCATATTTTACCCAATCCCAATAACCATTGGCCTAATTGGTATCTTCGCAAGGTCAGTTGCACTGATTACTCTTCAAAGCGTGATTGTACTATCCATTGAAGCATAAACAGTCGGATGACATCATCCGATATCATGGCTGGCATTCTTCAGGACCGGGGATGGAATGCTGTCGGAAATAGGTATGGTGTTTTATCCACAAGTTAATTTTCCGAGGTGGTTTTGTTGACTTGATAGTTTAGGATAACTTCTATAGTTCCCTCGCCAAATGCAAATTTTTTCTATCTTGGCAATTGGCAATATCAAAAGGTAAAACCATTACACATACTTCGGGAAACAATCTCTCCAGTAGATACATCAACATATTAGGGAGAACACACAAAATATGTGATATCCTCGATCAATTGCCCATCAGGCCAATTGACCCCAAGAGGAACATTATCAGACGGCAACAGGGAACGATCATTACCATTCTTGACCGGTCCCTCAGAATCAGGCCCGAAAAAGCACAATCGGTCAACAGGATGGATAACGTTCCTGCCATTACCGAGATAAGGGTTCTTTCCGACTGGTTGGTATCAGTTGGTTGGACAGCCCTTAGCCTGCTCACTGATGAGTTGGCAAATATTACATTTGAAGGGTTGAAAGGCAAGGGCAGGGAGTTCATGGGTGGGGCTTCTGTATTGCTTATGCTCCGTTATCCGTTTCCAATTGCATGTGTTGTTGATTTTCCGGAGCTCGGTAACAGTAATCATGTATCCGGTCCAACCAAAGGAAAACCACTCAAGGCAAACCGTCAACCCATCCATAGGGATAACCTGGAGAAGTATCCGGAAGGATCAAGATCGGTTTCTGAAAATACCCTTATCAATTTGATCAGTATAAAAGGATTACCTCTCGCAAGAGGACTAATACAACAAGGAAAGGATATCCCTGGGGAAACGGATGGTGTCTTCGAAGATGCACTGTCGGATTTAAACTCTCGGGAAAACAAGAACACGGGAACCATAGAGTAGGCCATGGCAGGCTGCAAGGTAGTGATTGCCCTATTATGGGATTTGTTTCAATGATTGCCCAGTCAACAAGACAAACCGGTATACAGTCAATCAAGCTCCTTTGTTGCCAGGGGTTCTTCACTGGAGATTATTACCCCCTTATACGATTTGACTTATAACCTTTTGACTGGAAAGAACTCCCCCAAATCACTGGCGGGTTTGAGGTAACTGGCTAGCCTTCTTGCAAGTCCAGCAACTCTTTTCCATCAAGGTACATGACACATCAGCACAACGAAAAGGACACGGCAATGGATTAATCATTATTTTAACAGGGGCATTACTGCCTCGTACCCTAGCCCCATGGGAGCTCGTTAATCAGTTGATCTGCTTAATAAAAATTCTGTGGATCAACTTTTAACTCCAATCTCGTATCAGGCCGGTCGGCAAATAGAACCGGTCAGCTTGAATAAACTAAAAATCAAAATTTTGAGGACATAATGAAAGAAATCATTCAAAAAATCCTATCAAGCAGTATCAGACAGAATGTTGGTATTCTTATCAGGATTCTGGACAATATCGCCATCGACAATTTGCCGTTAAAAAACAGCATAACAATGGAAAACAGGGAAGGTAAGGTGCTGTGGGTGCAGATAAATTCATCCATCTTCACCTTTTTGGCTGCTGAGACCACCTTTCGTTACATCAACCATGTAGTTCGCAAATCAAGGGAAGGCATCGACCGGATCGTAGTTACACCTTTGGAAATCGAAGATGGGACTATAACCAGGCCGGTTTTTCTCAGTTGGGTTGTCAATACCAACGACCGCCGTTGCAAGGCCATTCACGAGAGGCATTTCACCTCCTACTGCAAATAC
>WTGT01000286.1 GCA_011523445.1 Paracoccaceae bacterium | reverse complement strand
ATCAGGAGAATCATTGGCCTGATTCCGATTTATCGAGCCAGGGGGAATGATCCATTTTGGTTTTGGCAACACTTCAAGTCCACCTTTCCTGATTCAGACCAACAGGCAAATCCAGATGGTGCAGATTGAAATCCACTACCAATTCAATTGCTGTTTCAGGCAGATGGGAAAGGGCAGTATTCGAGGAATGGTTTCTGCAGGAAACCGTCGATATTGCTGGAGATTACGGGCTGGACTGTTTGACTGGTTGTTATGTGATTTCCTCTTCCCGGTCGGAGTTCAGCACACAACAATCCGGGAAAGGCCCGGGAGGATTGATTCAGGTCGGGAATGCTTCCGGTTAATATCCAGCCTGGCATGAACGGCCTGGAATCATGCCTGTTGCATGAAAAATACAGTCCCGGATTAAATTTGCCGAATACTTTCCTTTGTTCCCCAAAAATGCTAATTGTTGCCTCATTAGCAATGACACTACCATTCAGTAATTAATGTTATCAAGCAGTAATTCTTGAAAGAATATTGAATGCAAAGGGGCGGTTTTTGCCGCAACAAGGGTTAGTTAACCTAAATTTATAATTCCCAAGATTTCCTTTTCCATTGACTAAAATATTAATCGGTATTTTGGATCAATTGATTTATATCGAGTATCCTCATTGAATATAATTTTCTTTTATTCCCGTGTGTTACTAGAAGGATTGTTATGCTTGCAAGTTTAAAACAAATTAAAGTGGGATTGGTGTAAGCTGTAATCGTGCTACTTTTTTCTTTACCTGATCTTTCCCAAATCAGATTGGAGAATGAGGCTCAGCAGAGATCGTTTCATGGTACAATCTTTGATATTGGATATATGGAAAAATATCTCATCGTTTACATACTTTCTGTTGTTTACGAAAATCATTTTTATAAACGTCATATCGAATATCGTAATCAACAACCTACAGTGGGAGCGGTTTGTACGAGATACGATTATGACAAGTAAATTATACTCGAATACTTCCAGGCAGATCGGAGATTGAAGAAAATATTTCCAGATGAGAAATACTTTCACAATTCAACATCACCTCAAACAAGTAAGATAATTGTTGATTGAATATCAGGATTCTGAGATCTAGGGAATTGAATTTTATTGAATCTCTACCTGTTGTCATTGGTTGAAACTCAAGCAATGGGCGGTCTTCTCAGACCGCTCATTTACCTATTGAATTTCTTTCAGCGATTAGCTGCATCCAGTGGTAGTACCACAGACTGTACAGACCATGCAGGTTCCGCTCCTGACCAGGGAATAGTTTCCACAAGAACCACAGACATCACCGCTATAATTTGGTGAGGAACTACCCTTCGAACCGGATGTACTTGTCATTTCTGTCAAGGAAATAACCTCCCCTGATACTCTTGGAGGTTCACTTGCAACAATCTCCGCGGTATCAGTCATTGATCTCACATAACCGGGAGATCCTTCATTGACAACCAGAGTATCTTCAAGTGCTTCCTGCATTACGATTTTGACATTAGCCAGATCTTCCCGCTCAAGATAACTGACAGCAAGTTCCCTGAAAATATAATCCAGGATGGAACTTGAGTTTTTTATCGTACCATTACCCTGAACCATACCAGCTGGTTCAAATCTTGTTCCTACAAAAGCCTCGACGAACACATCAAGTGGTACGCCATATTGCAGTCCAAGGGACACGGCAATGGCAAAGTTATTCATCATCGCCCCGAAACTTGCCCCCTCTTTATGCATATCTATGAAAATTTCCCCCAAGGCACCATTTTCATATTCACCGGTTCTGAGGTAAACCTTGTGGCCACCAACGGTGGCCTTCTGGGTATAGCCCTTACGCCTGTTGCTGAGTTTTCTTCTCTTTCCAACCAGTTTTTCGGAAATATTCAGGACTCGAGTGGTTTGATCTACATCCTCTTCCATGGCTAGCTGCACGATTTCATCACTCTCAACCAGAATGGTAGATAGTGGTTGACTGAGTTTGGAACCATCACGGTAAAGTGCAACAGCCTTCAATCCCAGATTCCACGAAAGATCATAAGCGGATTTACAATCTTCCACAGTGGCCATTGTAGGCATGTTGATGGTTTTTGAAATTGCACCCGATATGAAACTCTGAGCTGCAGCAACCATTTTTATGTGACTATTGGCACTCAAACTCCTGGTTCCCTTCTTGCCATTCTGGTTGGCACAGTCGAATACC
>WTGT01000028.1 GCA_011523445.1 Paracoccaceae bacterium | reverse complement strand
TACTTCCTTGATTTTGTTTGCTGCTTCCAAGATAAATGAAGCATTTATTGAGCCATCCGGTTTCATTGAGGATATTTTTTCAATAATTTCATCAACCAAAGTGCGAACAGTATCACCATTCTTGCCCAACTTTCTCAACAGCAGATCATTGGCCTGAATTCCATTGGTTCCTTCATATATGGTCGTAACGATTGAATCCCGGAAATACTGTGAAACACCAGTTTCCTCAATATAACCGACGCCTCCATGTATCCTGATTCCAGCCAGGGAAACCTCAACCCCTGTTTCTGACCCATAATATTTGGCAATCGGTGTTAACAACCCTGCTCTATCAATCCATTTCTGATCTTTGGTCATTTTGGCCTTATCAAGTGAATAGGCACAATATGAACAAATGGCTCTCGCTACAAATACCTGAGCCCTCATTACCGCAAGTATTCTCTTAATATCCGGGTATTCGCTTATTGGTAATGATTTGCCGTCCCTGTTTTTTCCCTGAACCCTTTCCTGGGCATAGTGTTCTGCTGATTGTAATGAGGCTTCGGCAACACCAACTCCCTGAGATCCTACTCCCAATCTTGCACTGTTCATCATTGCAAACATGGCTTTCAATCCTTCATTGGGGAGACCAACAATCTTGCCCAGGGCCCGATCATAACTGACCACAGCAGTCGGGGAACCATGCAACCCCAATTTATCCTCAAGAGAAAGAATTTGAAGCTGATTCCGGATTTTGTAATGACCTTCACTATTTTGAAGATATTTGGGAACCAGGAAGAGTGAAAGTCCCTTTGAACCAGAGGGTGAATCCGGAAGCCTTGCCAGCACCAAATGGCACACATTTTGGCTGAAATCTGCATCCGCCCAGCTAATGAAAATTTTTTGTCCTGTAATTTCATACTCACCAGAATCGATTTGTCGAGCCTCGGTTTTAATTCCACCTACATCAGAACCCGCCTGTGGTTCCGTAATGTTCATGGTTCCATACCAATCCCCAGATAGAAGTTTGGGGATGACATGGTCCTTGATCTCCTCGGAGGCGAAAAGCTCAAGTGCTTCAATTTGACCCTGGGTTAAAAGTAGATTTAATCCCAACGATATACAGGCTCCATTGACAAATTCATTCAGGGCATTTTGTACAAGCTTGGGTAATCCCAACCCACCATATTTTACATCAGCTGAAATCCCGACCAAACCGGATTCAGTCAAGACTTCATAACCTTTCCTATAACCAGGTGAGGTTTTCACCACACCGTTCTCCAATTGAGCCGGATGGCGGTCTCCAGCCCTTTGAAGCGGTGCAATTGTTTCCTCGGTTATTTTGGCCACGGTTTCAAGGAAAAAATCAATGTCTTCCTTATCAGCATCACCAAAATCCCCTGTTTGCAACAAGTCATCCAGATCAAAAATCTGGTTGAACAGAAATCTGTATTCTTCTATGGGAGCCTTGAACCCCATCAAATTAATATCCCCTTACTCGTGGCAATCCATTGAGACCTGAAAAACCAGTACTATTCTTTCAAGAACAATCGGATTATTTACACAAACTAACGAATTCTTACCCATAATAATTAATTCAATATGAAAACTCTTGTACTCCCTCCCACGAAGAAATCACTAGTTGTAGCTTCAAGCATTCTGCAAAATGGCGGCCTAGTAGCTTTCCCGACTGAGACCGTTTATGGGTTGGGGGCAGATTCATTCAATGTGAACGCCATTGCCAAGGTATTCAAGGTCAAGGGGAGGCCATCATCAAACCCATTGATTGTTCATGTCAAGGATTTGGAAATGGCTTCTGAATTGGCGGTATTTGATGATACATCCCGTCACCTTGCAAAAATATTTTGGCCTGGTCCCCTAACCTTGATCCTACCAAAAAAGAAATCCTCGAAAATACCTGATATTGTAACAGCAAATTCTGGATACATTGCCCTTCGGGCGCCATCAAATCCCATCACACAAAATCTAATTGAACTGTTCGGGAAACCTATCGTGGGTCCATCCGCCAACCTGTCTGGAAAAATTAGTTCAACCTCACCTAACCATGTTTTATCCGACTTCAATGGTAAAATAGATGCCATAATTGATGGCGAAGATTGTCCCATAGGATTGGAATCAACGATATTGATGTGTAATCATACCAAGATACGGATACTTCGGCTGGGGTTTGTAACCGAAAAAGAAATTTCAGAAAAACTGTCCTATTTGAAAATCGAATCTTGCCTTGAAGGTAAAAGTGTACCTTCACCCGGTTCCAAATTCCGCCATTATTCCCCGGATACCCCAATAGTCATCAATTGTCACGAAAAAGGAAGGGGCGAGATTTTGATTGGATTTGGTGAGACTGCTGATGCTGAATTTAACCTTTCAGAAAAAGGTGATTTAGTTGAAGCAGCAAAAAATCTTTATCGTATCCTAAGAGAAGCAGATCGGAAAGCCCAATCTACCAGTTCAATACGTATCGTAGTCTCACCTGTTCCAAATTCGGGATTGGGATTGACGATCAATGACAGATTGGAAAGGGCAGCAAGAAAGGATTGAACCGCCAAAGAAAAATGGTTAGGCCGTACCACCTTTGGTTGACAGTAAACCCGGGTCTATACCGATTGATTGGATTGCGGACAACCAAATATCCTGGGCATCCGTATCAAATACCAGATCCTTTGAACCTTCTCCAACAAGCCAAACATTTGCCTGTAGTTCATTCTCAAGTTGACCAGGGGCCCAACTGGCATACCCCAGTGAGAAAAGACGCTTGTCAGGACCCTCCCCTTTGGAGATGTCCTCCAGAATATGCAAGCTACTAGTAACACAAAAGTGTTCGTTAATTACTTGCGATGACTCATAATCGGTTATATCACATGTGTGTAAAATCATTGCCAACTCACTATCAACCGGTCCACCAAAGTAAACGGGTATCTGTAAATTGTCCCACACCTCAGCTTTTTTCTTTCCTACCTGCTTACCAAATTGTATGAAACCTGCGGGTTTGTTGATTACAACTCCCACAGCTTTGGATTCATCATGATCCAGAATCAATATGACACTATCTTGAAAGTAAGGATCATCCATTGCCGGCATAGCAATCAACAGTTTGCCAGTCAGGTAATGTGCGGGAGGTTTTGTGGAACCTGAGATTGGATCGTCCTCCATTTTATTGCTTTCAAACTTGAAAGGTACTTCAAACCTAATCATCTGCAGATAGAATAACTTGTTATGTAAAAAAATGAAAAAACAAAAACGATTATTATTAAAGATTTCCTTTATCAGGTTCTTCTACATACTGCTATTGATAGGTTATTTTAACCCCTCACTGTCCAGCGAATCTGAAAATTCTGATCTTGTTGCGTATACTGCGAGTATTCCAGAAGAGATCTACACCTTAGAAATTCTGCATGGGTGGAGAGAAGAGAAGAATGGCATTGAGATTCACAATGTAGGTATTGACATAAAATTGGTTGAAGGTTGGAAAACCTACTGGCGCAAAACAGGAAATACGGGAATTCCACTATCTATTGAATGGCTTAACAAAAACAATTTCCAAGACTATGAAATTCACTGGCCCAATCCATCCATTGTTGACATGGCCGGAGAACAATCCATTGGTTATACCGATAGGGTTGTATTTCCATTGCAAATCAAACCTGAACAGCCAGGAATCCCCATAAGTGGTGTTGGAACAATTTTCATGGGAGTTTGCAAGGATGTCTGCATTCCCGTTTTCGAGGAAATTTCAATTGATCTTTTACCATCCGGTGAAATGCATTGGCCAGCTTTACACAATTCCTTAATGAGTAAACCAACAGTTTTGGCCTCAACAAATCATCAGGATGAAATTGATTGCAAGATAAATTATGAAACGAACCCTCCAGTGATTTCGACAAGTATCAGTACATCACTGCTCAATCCTGACAAGCCATTTCTTGCGATTTACGAAAGTACCGCCGATCCGGTATTTTTCTACAAGCCAAGGGAAATTCTGGAAAACCGTGAATTCAGTGTCATCTATACCGATTTTGAATTCCTGGAAGACACCAGTCAGAAACTGGATAATTCCAAAATACTGCTAACAATACTTACTGATAACCAGACCTATGAAATCCAGGGGTGTCAGTAATCACCGATTAAATTTATAAGTCCCCTTTTTTATTGGCTAATATCCAAATTAAAAAAATGCAATTTATCCGTATTGGCGTTTTTAGAAGACTCTTTTCAAGTGGAGAAATGACTCTAATGAAAACGACTCATCACGGATATTTACTTCTATTTGGGTGGTCTAAACTTGTATCCCGAAGGAGTTAGCGAGTAACCCTACCAACCAAAATCATGGAAGAGCCACATAGAGATCAAAACTATATGTTGTATTCAATTTCTGTGCTCTTCCAAACGAGGCATGATCTCGACTAGATTGCAGGGAAGGTTTCGCAGATCCAATTGGGATTTCAGTATGCCATCCCAGGCATCTTTACAAGCGTTTGGGGAACCAGGGATGGCAAAAAAATAGGTTCCGGCATAGACACCCCCACAAGCTCTTGATTGTATGGCTGATGCTCCGATTTTATTGTAGGACAGCATCGTAAACAAGGCCGAGAAACCAGAAATTTCCTTTTCATAAATGCTCTTGTGAGCTTCAACTGAAACATCCCTGCCGGTTAAACCCGTTCCCCCAGTGGTTATCACAACATCAACGTCAGTTTTTTTAGCCAATTCCAACAGTTTTTGTCTGATCAGGTCTAGGTCATCCGGAATTATTTCACGACAGACTACCTTGTGCCCCTCACCGGAAGCTCTATCTGCCAGTACCTTACCGGATTTGTCATCCTCCTTGGTCCGTGTATCAGAAATGGTCAATACGGCAATATTGACTGGTACGAAAGGCTGCAAATCACGTGAAGTCATTTCATTCCAGTTCCACCAGTTTTTTCTTGATTGCCAATACATCCTGCCAAGTGTTTTTTTTGAAGGTTGGATTTCTCAACAGAAAGGCCGGGTGCACAATCGGCATAATGTCCAAATTGTCTATATTCAACCATTTTCCCCGCAATTTGGTTATACCCTGTTGGTTTAAAATTGCAGTACAAGCGATGTTACCTGTCAACACAAGAATTTTGGGATTAATCAACTCTATATGCTTTCTGACAAACGGCCGAAACATTTCGATTTCATTTTTAATCGGGTTGCGGTTTCCGGGTGGTCTCCAGTTTATGGTATTGGTGATATAGAATGAATCATGTGGCCTTGAATTGGATCGGGAAATTCCTGTTTCGGAAAATATCTTGTCCAAAAGTCGGCCTGATTTACCCACAAATGGTTTTCCCTTGATATCCTCTTCGTAACCTGGTGCTTCTCCCAAAATCATTAACCAGGCTTCAGGGTTACCATCCGAAAAAACCAGGTTATTTGAAGTATTTCTAAACGAACAATGTGGAAATTCCAATATTGCTTTTCTTAAATCTTCAAGACTCCTGACATCAGCAACCAATTTTGTTGCATCTGTTACTGGATCCTGGGGGTTGATGCTTTCTTGAGGTTTTTTTTCAACCGGTTTTGGTTCTGGAGGATTAACATCGCGCGAGGAGGACACATTCGAGGTTGGCTTGGCAACTTTCAAGTCTTCTTCAAGAAATCGATTCACCGGCTTTTCACCAATGATTTCATCAACCCCCATTTCAATTTGCCATTTGAGGATCTCTTTATTGTCCTGAATATCTGCCATCTGATTGGTCAGCCTAGAATTTAGATAAGATTTTTCTTCAAAAATATGAACTGTTATTTAAATTAACTACCAATTATGCACTTAAATTCTTAAATCAGGAATTAGGAATTTTCTTCCAGTTGGATAGTAGCCTTGAAGGGATGATAACATCAAACACCTATTAGGAATAGAAAATCTTACCGTTCAGGAAATTGACACCATCCTTGATCGGGCCAATGATTTTGTAAATCTGAATCGCCAATCGAACAAACATTCCAGTGAATTGGAAGGCAAGACTCAAATCAACATATTTTTTGAAAATTCCACCAGGACGCAGGCTAGTTTTGAACTTGCCGGTAAGAGACTTGGTGCAGACGTGATGAATTTAGGGGTTGATAAAAGTTCCGTGGGCAAAGGTGAAACACTGATTGATACTGCCTTGACTCTCAATGCAATGCAACCTGATATTTTGGTCATTCGTCACCCCAGCTCCGGAGCTGCCAATCTGTTGTCAGACAAAGTGCACTGTTCGGTAATCAATGCCGGAGATGGGACTCATGAACATCCTACCCAAGCTCTCCTGGATGCTTTGACAATCCAGCGGACAAAAAAGACACTTTCAGGTTTGAAAGTTGCCATATGTGGAGATATCAAGCATTCACGAGTTGCCAGGTCAAACATACAGTTGCTTGGAAAAAAGGGGAATTTGATCAGGTTGGTGGGCCCCAGAACCCTCATGCCATCAGAAATTGAGGAGTTGGGGGTTGAAATCTACCATGATTTGGAGCAGGGTTTGAAAGGAGTGGATGTCGTCATGATGCTCCGTTTGCAAAAGGAAAGAATGGCAGGTGCACTAATTCCTTCGGTCAGGGAATATTACAAGACATACGGATTAACCTATGAAAAATTACAGCATGCCAGAAAAGATGCCATCGTCATGCATCCTGGCCCGATGAATCGGGGTACCGAGATTGATGGTAATCTGGCTGATGATATCAACCACTCAGTCATTCAAAATCAGGTGGAATTTGGCGTCGCTACCAGAATGGCCGTGATGTGCTACCTTTGTCAGAATGACTGATACCTGAACAGTGGAATCGTAGAGTGTATATTTACAGGAATGCAAAAATTGTCGACCCGGAGGAGAGCAGGGTTTACAATGGTGAGGTGGCTGTATCCGATGGTCAGGTTGTCGAAGTAAGTGAAAGACGGATTGATACACCCGAAAGCTGTTTGGTTATCGATTGCAAAGGAAAGTATCTTGCTCCAGGTATAGTTGATTTTGGGGTGAAGATTGGCGAACCCGGCGAACGCCACAAGGAAAGTTTTGGTTCAGCGGGTCTGGCAGCAGCAAGGGGTGGTGTTACCGCCATGATATCCAGACCTGACACATCTCCTCCAATAGATAATCCGGAAACCCTGGAGTTTTTTACCAGGAGGGCCAAATCGGCCACCGAAATTCCCATTCATCCACTTGCGACTTTGACCAAGCAGAGATTGGGGGAACAAATGACCGAAGTTTCCTTGTTGCTTGATGCCGGCGCTGTAGGTTTTACAGATTGCGATTCATTCATCAGCAATTCCAAGGTTATGGCCAATTGCCTGTCCTATTGTTCACAAAACAACTCCCTTGTCATAGGACATCCACAGGATCCATGGCTATCCGGTGGAACTTCGGCAACGTCAGGTAAATTTGCCACTCTTAGGGGCCTTGCAGGAGTATCTCCAATGGCAGAAAGAATAGGCCTGGAAAGAGATCTGGCACTTGTTGAAATGACCAGGTCCAATTATCATGCAGACCAGATTACAACCCGTGAAGGCTTGATGGTTATGGAACAATCCCTGGACAAGGGACTCAATGTTTCGGCAGGAATCTCCATCCATCACCTGACCCTGAATGATTTGGATGTTGGAGACTACAGAACCTTCTTCAAGGTAAAACCGCCTTTGCGTTCAGAGGATGATAGGCAGTCAGCCATTGATGGTCTGAAAAGAGGTGTTATCACCATAGTCTGCTCCATGCATACTCCCCAGGATGAGGAATCAAAACGCATACCCTTTGACAAGGCATCCAGTGGTGCTGTCGGTCTTGAAACACTTCTCCCTGCCCTGCTCAGATTGTATCATTCGGAAGATCTTGACCTACCTCTCATATTCAAGGTTCTTTCCTATAATCCCTCAAAAAGGTTTGGTTTGAACTCAGGAAGAATTGCCAAAGGCTATCAAGCTGATTTTGTATTGTTTGATCCCGACTATCCATATATTCTGGATCGAACAACCCTGGCATCCAAATCCAAGAATACCCCTTTTGATGGTCAATCACTCCAAGGAAAAGTATTGAAAACCGTTGTGGCAGGCAGGATCGTTTACAGCCGGGAAAAAGATGTCTGAACTGTTCAGTCAATCACCAATCACTTTTTTGTCCTTGACAGTCCTGTCTTATTGTCTTGGATCGATTTCCTTTGGAATTCTATTGGCAAGATTGTTCAACCTCGGCAATCTGCGTGAAATCGGATCGGGCAACATTGGCACAACCAATGTACTCAGAACCGGTAATTATTGGGCGGCGGGACTAACTCTCCTATTGGATTTTGCCAAGGGTTTGATACCAGTTTTGATTGCCATTAATATTCTTGACGATACGATTCAACTTCAAATCGTAGCACTTGCACCATTCATAGGGCACCTTTTTCCCATCTGGCACAAATTCAAAGGTGGCAAGGGAGTTGCAACCTACTTTGGCATAGTTTTCGGCATCTCCTTTCCAGGTGGACTAATCTGTGCAGTGATTTGGCTGGTCTGTGCCTTTTTATCCAGATTTGCCTCCCTGTCGGCCCTGATTTCCGTCCTGTTCTTCCCGATCGGACTGTATCTGTTGGGTATGCTTGATTTCCTGCCCATGGCATTAATCATCGCCATAATGGTGTGGTTAAGTCATCTATCTAATTTGAAAAGGTTATTGGCTGGCAAGGAATCCAAAATCAAATTGAACGATTGAACTAGAAGGGCCACATAGCAAGAATTGAAAAAAATCTTATTTTGTCTATACCGAAAAACAGGCACAACATATAAGACAATATTTATATACCCCCCAAACGAAACTTAAATAAATGCAAACCTTGAAGAAATTTACCAGTTGGCTTGCCATCGCGGCTGTTTTGACTATCCTTACCATCCTTGCTCATGAGATTGCCCACTTCGTAGGTGCATTGTTGATGGGGGCTAAGGAAATAAAGCTGCATTGGGCAGATGTTACCTATAAAGAGAACACTCTTAATGCATTTGGCGTTGCGGTAACGTGGCTTGCAGGGCCGTTCTTGACTCATGTGATTATCCTTTGTGTCTGGCTAGGCCGAGCATCAAGTGTAGCAGCTTTATCACTCGGTCTCGGAGCTTGCAGCCGAAACCTCGTTCTCTTACCATTCACAGTTAATACGCTGATGGGT
>WTGT01000093.1 GCA_011523445.1 Paracoccaceae bacterium | reverse complement strand
TTCATGACCTGACCGAGTTCATGCAGGTATTCTTCCCTTGAGGAATAATAGTTGTTTGGCAGAAACAAACTGATAACGCCCGGTGAGGCAGCATTCATGAAACCACCCCTTGCACCCGCCTCCCTGATGCCTAGATTGAGGTTGTTGATATCCTTCAGCAATTCCCCCTGTCCTCTGGATTCAATTTTCCCGACACAACAGGGTCGAGAATACTTTGGTGTCCCACCTTCGGAAGCGAGTCGCTCAAGGAATGAAGGATATTCAAGCAGATCAGCTGGAGGCTGTCTGGGGGCATCGCCTGCAAAACCTGAATACCGGTCCTTTACATAAGTGGCATAGGAAATCTTTGAGGTTTCACCATCCGAAACAAAATCAATACCGGCATCAACCTGCTTCCTTACTGTTTCCAGAGTGGCCTTCTGCATGACCTCATCAAATTGCCCCTGATCATAATCTTCACCCCTTTCCCGGGCAAAAAGAAAATCCACTACTTCCTTGCTTCTCGGCAGGCTGCCTACATGGGTGGTCAAAATTGTCATTTTTCTACGTTTTACTACTACCAATCAAGTTTCAGGGGGAAATTTCCAAGTTGGTCCCGCCGGATCATCCGTACCAGTTATACGAAATAAACCCGCCTCACCGGATACGGCAGACTCAATCTTTCTTTTGCCACCTCTCGGAAGAAGGGATACATCCCCAGGAGCCAGTATTTGCTCGCTATCTTCCCACCTAATTTTCCAATGGCCTTCGGTTGCCATCAATACTTCACTGTGATCGGTTGAATAGGTTTCCCCTTCAGTATTGTGGGAAAGAAAACTGACTACAAAACCGGGTTTGTCCACCAGCATTCCCTCACTCGAAATCACATCGGCAGGTGTTCCGTTGGAAAGGGCAACCATATCCCATTTTCTGGCAACATAATTGGGCACGACCTGCTCAGGTGTGGGTTCAACAAATTGCTTGAGTTCTTCCTCGGTAAGCGGGGGCATGGGTTTTATCCCATCGGGAAGGGATTCACCCTTCTTTGAATCATACAACTTGCCTGTATCGGCAAGTATCAATCCATGATCCCTAGCCTCCTCGATGACCTGGGGAGCCCAAATCACACCTCCTCCAGCATCATCTCCACCCAGAATGGCCAAGAGCATGCCATATTCCTGGCCGATATTTTCAAAACCACGGAAAATACCAGTCGGGATATTGATAATATCTCCCTGCTCAAGTGTTACTTCGCCTGTGGTTCCATAACGTCCCCAAAAAAACCTCCAACGGCCTTTCAGGGCAATGAATACCTCAGCGGTCCGGTGAGAGTGTAGGGAATTGCGGCATTTGGGGGGCTGGCCAGCGGCACCGATGTTAAATCCCGGTGTATCGACAATATGTACATGCTGGTCTGGATTCTCGGACACACCACCACCAATGATGGTGAAGTTTTCCTTCAGGTTCGAACCCGGTGTGTGCGTATCTATAAAGGCTGTTCGGCAGGGGATGAATTCCCCATGCCTGACAGTTTTAATTGATTGTGTTTCAGAACAATGTTTCTTCGTCGTCATCATCTCCCTCGTCATCGTCATCATCACCCTCATCATCATCGAACATGTATGAAAAGGTGACTTCGTCATCTCGGTTGATTTGTTTCCATACGGAAACATGATCAATCACAATATACTCTCTCAAAATCCCCGATGGACCAAACTCTGCATGGGATATGCCCATTACATCAACGAATTGACCACTTGGTGCACCAAACAGACCATATCCGGAATGTGGTCCCCTGAGCCTCCACCTGACAGAAGACCTGGGAGGTCTCCCTTCTTCTATTTGACCAATCCGATGGTCAATGACCAGTTCGGAATCCGGAAAGGAAGCTCGCAACGAAATCCAGAATTTCTCAGCCTCGTCAATACCGTGGACGGTACGCCCTTCTCCCAATTCCAAATGACAGGCACGATCATAAATTTTGGCAACTGCAGAAACCTCGCCATTGACAATGTTCTTCAAATGTTGCTCGTAGACCAGACCCGGTTCGACCTCATTGCCCCGACCAAGGTAGGGACCCTTGACTTCCACACCAAGCGGATCCATTGGATCATCCAACGGGTCCAGATAATGCTCATCCCGATCATAGGGCAATCCTATCTGCCTGTACATTGCACCCTGGTCACGTACCAACCACTCGTCATTGATGACCCAGCCGAACTCCGGATGCCTAACAGCATGGCAGT
>WTGT01000056.1 GCA_011523445.1 Paracoccaceae bacterium | reverse complement strand
GTTGGTGCCTCGACATGAGCATCCGGTAACCAGGTATGAAAGGGCCACATCGGCAATTTGACTGCAAAGGAAGCAAAAAAAGCCAGCCATAGCAGGGACTGGATACCACCAATCAGGTCCCAACCAAGAATAGAGAGAGGCAAATGGGAAAATTTGTGGATAAGGAGTACCTCTATATCAGTGGTTCCAGCATCAACCCACATGTAGACCATTGCGATCAGCATCAGGATGGAACCGAGAAGCGTATACAGAAAAAACTTGAAGGTTGCATAGAGTTTCCGCTCTCCGCCCCAGATGCCTATAATCAGGAACATGGGTATCAGACCGGCTTCAAAGAAAAAGTAAAACAGTACCAGATCAAGGGAACAAAATACCCCGATCATGAATGTTTCCAATACCAGAAAGGAAATCATGAATTCCTTGATTCGATGCTCAACCTTCCAGCAGGCAAGAACTGTAATCGGCATCAGGAAGGTTGTCAGGACAATGAACAGAACACTGATGCCATCAACCCCCATTTTGTATCTGAGACCAAGTAGCCAGGTATATTCCTCGACAAACTGAAACCCTTCCACTTCAGGTTCAAAACCCAAAATCAGAAACAGTGAAATCAGAAAGGTTGCACCTGTTGCCACCAAGGCCAAAAACTTGATGTTCTTGGCAGCAGCGGCCTCCTCCCCCCTGATGAAAAACATCATGATGAGGGCAGCGATAAAAGGGGTAAAGGTAATTACCGTAAGGAGGTTATTCATTCTCAATGACCTCCGAACAGTACAACATAGACAACTATTGCGCCCATCCCCAATACAATCATCAAGGCATAATGGAACAGATAACCCGATTGCAACCTGACTGCCAATTGGGTCAATGCCGGTACACTGCGTTTGGCAACAAGATGCAAAACACCGTCAATGGTCTTGCCATCACCTACCTTCCAGAGGAAGGTTCCCAACCACTTGGCTGGTCTGACCAGGGTAGTTTCGTATATTTCATCAAAATACCACTTGTTAAGTAGGAACAGGTAAAGGGGTCTTTGAGACCTCGCCAGGGCAACAGGTAAATCCGGGGACTTGATATAAAACAACCATGACAATCCAAATCCCAATAACATCGCAATAAAAGGTGAGGCCTTGACCCAGCCCGGGACGTAATGGGCATCATGAAGAACATGGTTATCAGCCCCAACATAAACTGAAGGTCCAAAGAACTCCTCGACATAATAACCAAAAAACTCCGGATACCACAGCATTCCCGCAAAGACCGATCCCAAAGCCAGAACAATCAGTGGTATCAGCATTGACCAAGGGGATTCGTGAGCATGGGAGTGGGTCTCTTTGTCACCCTTCTCTGCTCCGAAAAAATCCCAATAACATCGCAATAAAAGGTGAGGCCTTGACCCAGCCCGGGACGTAATGGGCATCATGAAGAACATGGTTATCAGCCCCAACATAAACTGAAGGTCCAAAGAACTCCTCGACATAATAACCAAAAAACTCCGGATACCACAGCATTCCCGCAAAGACCGATCCCAAAGCCAGAACAATCAGTGGTATCAGCATTGACCAAGGGGATTCGTGAGCATGGGAGTGGGTCTCTTTGTCACCCTTCTCTGCTCCGAAAAAGGTCATGAAAATCAGACGCCAGGAGTAGAAACTTGTCATCGCGGCAGCAATCAGCAAAAGAATGAATGCCATAAGACCTGCTTCACTTGCTGCTGCAAAAGTCGATTCAACAATGGCATCCTTGGAGAGGAATCCGGCAAAACCGATCTGGGTCAAGGGAACCCCGAAACCGGTTATGGCCAATGTACCGATCATCATGGTCCAGAAGGTAATCGGAATCTTTGTTCGGAGTCCCCCATAGTTGCGCATGTCCTGTTCATGATGCATGGCATGGATTACCGAACCGGCACCCAAAAACAGCAATGCCTTGAAGAAAGCGTGCGTAAACAGATGGAACATGGCGGCTTGGTATACACCTACTCCAGCAGCAGCAAACATGTACCCCAACTGGGAACAGGTAGAATACGCTATGACCCGTTTGATGTCATTCTGGACCAATCCCACACTAGCTGCAAAAAGGGCCGTGATGGCACCAATGATGGTGATTAATGCCAGTGCGACAGGTGCAAATTCATAGAGGGGGGACATTCTGCAAACAAGGAAAACACCAGCTGTTACCATCGTAGCTGCATGGATCAATGCCGAGACGGGGGTCGGGCCCTCCATTGCATCCGGTAGCCAAGTATGCAGAAAAAGCTGTGCTGATTTGCCCGCGGCACCGACAAACAAAAGAATACCCGCAAGCTCGGCAGCATTGACCTCCATCCACAGGAACCCGATGGTTCTTTGGGACAAGCTCTCGGCCTGGGCAAAAACGTCATCAAGAAGGACCGAACCGGTAAGTGCAAACAGAGCAAATATGCCCAAGGCCATCCCGAAATCACCAACCCTGTTGACGATAAAGGCCTTGATGGCTGCTGCATTGGCCGAGGGTTTACGATAATAGAAACCGATAAGCAGGTAGGAAGCGACACCGACACCTTCCCAACCGAAAAACAATTGTATCAGGTTGTTTGATGTAACCAGGGCCAGCATTGCAAAGGAGAAAAAGGAAAGATAAGCGAAGAAACGGGGTTTGTAACTCTCATTTTCCTTCCACTGCGGATCTCCATGCATATACCCGACACTGTATAGGTGTACAAGGGCCGAAACAGTGGTTACCACGATCAGCATCACACAGGTCAAACGGTCCAGCCTTATCGACCAGTTGGATATGAAATTGTCACTTTCGATAAAGGTAAATATCTGGGTTACCTGGGTTTCACCATTGAAGGTAAAGAAAACAATCCAACTTAACACAGCCGACAGAAACAGCAGACCAGTGGCTGAATAGATCGCTATCCTTTCACCATAGAGATGATGACCGAAACCACTTAATACGGCACCCAGCAAGGGGCTGAAGAGAATGATCAATTCCACTTTGCTATCCCTTCAACAGGCTGACATCATCAACGGAAATAGACTTCCGGTTGCGGAAGAAACAGACCAGAATGGCCAAACCGATTGCCGCTTCGGCAGCAGCAACGGTCAAAACGAACATGGCGAATACCTGGCCAACCAAATCCTGGAGATAGACGGAAAACGATACCAGATTGATATTGACGGCCAGTAAAATCAATTCAATGGACATCAGGATGATGATTACATTCTTGCGATTGAGGAATATTCCAAATACTCCTGTCACAAAAAGGGCTGCAGCAACGACAAGGTAATGTTCAAGTCCGATCATGACAGCCCCTTTCCGGAAGGGACATCTTCAAGTGAAACAGACTTTGTGGAATCACGATACATTTGTGAAACCACATCCTGTTTCTTGACACCCTCGCGTTTGCGATGAGTCAGGACAATTGCACCGATCATTGCGACCAAAAGAATCAAACCGGCAATCTGAAAGAGGAAGACATATTCGGTGTAGATTACATTTCCCAGCGCTTCTGTATTCTGAATATCGGCAGGCTGTATTGCCTGGCGCAAATCGGGAGCTATCCCCGAGCTGTTCCAATCCGATAGTTCAATTCCCAGAATCAGGAGAAAGACCACCCCAATCAGCAATCCCAAGGGTATATATCGTGCCATACCCGCTTTCAGGGTTGCAAAATCAACGTCCAGCATCATAACCACAAACAGGAACAGGACTGCAACCGCACCGACATATACGATGATCAGGAGCATGGCTATGAATTCTGCTCCTTGAATGACAAACAGCCCTGCTGCCGACAAGAATGCCAGGATCAGCCACAGGACAGCATGAACCGGATTGCGAGAAAACACCACCATTAAGCCTGAACCAATGGCCAGCAGGGAAAAGAAATAGAATATCAACGTGAAAAGCACTGTTTCCTATCTCCCGAGCCGATATTGAAGCAAATGGCTAACTGCCTGTATGAATATCATTTGCATGGATAACCTTACCTGTACCTGGAATCCAGTTCGAGATTTCTGGCAATTTCAGCCTCCCATCGATCACCGTTGGCCAGCAGTTTTTCCTTATCATAAAACAACTCTTCCCTGGTTTCAGTGGAAAACTCGAAATTTGGGCCCTCGACAATTGCATCAACCGGACATGCCTCCTGACAAAATCCGCAATAGATGCACTTGGTCATGTCAATATCATATCTGGTGGTTCGTCTTGAACCATCCTCTCGTGGTTCGGCATCAATGGTTATGGCCTGTGCCGGGCAAATGGCCTCACACAATTTGCAGGCTATACATCTTTCCTCACCATTGGGATACCTTCTCAGGGCGTGCTCCCCCCTGAAACGAGGAGATAGGGCTCCTTTTTCATGTGGGTAATTGAGGGTGGCCTTGGAGGTGAAAAAATAATCCATTCCCTTCTTCATGCCACCCAGAAAATCACCCATGGTAACGTATCTGGCTGCTTTCTTGACCTGGTCTTTTTCAAACATTTCTCATCCTCCTATGGCAAAACGGGCATAGGCATCCCACCCCAGATGGGCAAAAAATCCCGAGACGGCGACCCAACCGAGTGAAACAGGTAAAATTACTTTCCAACCCAATCGCATCAACTGGTCATATCTGTATCTCGGAACGATGGCCTTTACCATGGCAAACAGAAAAAAGAAAAAAGCCATTTTTCCTACCATCCACAAGGCACCGTCAGGCAGGCCGGGTATGGGTGAAAGCCATCCGCCAAAAAACAGGATGGACATCAGTGCACACATCAGGAATATGGTGGCATACTCCCCGACCATGAATAGCAAAAAGAGGGTTGATGAATACTCTACCTGGTAACCTGCCACAAGTTCGGATTCCGCTTCCGGCAAGTCAAATGGCGGTCTGTTGGTTTCAGCCAGAGCCGAGACAAAGAACAAGACAGCCATGGGAAGGTGTGGGAGCCAATACCAGCTGAAAAATCCGTAATTTCCGTCTTGGGCCATTACGATGGCTGTGAGGTTCAGTGAACCCGTTGATACCAGAATGCCGATTATGATAAAACCGATCGATACCTCGTAGGAAATCATCTGGGCAGCAGATCGCAGGGAACCAAGAAAGGCATACTTGGAATTGGAAGCCCAACCTCCCATGATCACTCCATAGACCTCCAGGGAGGAAATGGCGAAAACATAAAGTATTCCCACATTGATGTTGGCTAGAACCCAGTTTTCCGAAAAGGGAATGACGGCCCAGGCCATGATTGCCAACACAAATGAAATCAAAGGGGCGATGATGAAGACCGACCGATCTGCTCCGGCTGGAATCACAATTTCCTTGAAGACATACTTCAAGAAATCTGCAAAGGATTGAAGCAATCCAAATGGGCCAACTACATTCGGCCCCCTGCGCAATTGGACGGCAGCCCAGATTTTCCGGTCGGCATAGACCAGAAAAATAAGGGAAATCATTACAAATGCCGTTACAGCAATGCATTGGGCAATGATAATGATAAAGGTCCCGAGATATGAATCCCAAAATTCCAACATACCGGTTTACCCTTGCCTCTGAACTGGATTCATAACTTGAAGATTATGCAGCTTCATTAAATTCACCATCTCTGGTTCTGGTTAAGTAGGACAATTCCGCCATGACTGCCGATGCCCTGGCAATCGGATTGGTCAAATAAAAATCATTGATGACATTTTTAAATTCGGCGTTGCCGGCTTGTGTCGTTTCAATTGGTTGCAACTCATTTTCCCGAACCGTGTCAATCTCCATCAGATGTGGAAATTCCTCGGCCAACTTCAACCTGAGTTGAATCTGGGTATTATATTCAAGTGGCATGCCTATTTTCCCCGAGAGTGCCCTGATGATAGCCCAGTTTTCCTTTGCCTCTCCCACTGGAAAGGTTGCCTTGGAAGCAAGTTGGGGACGACCTTCGGTGTTGACAAAAATCCCTGCCTCCTCGGTGTAAGCGGCCGCAGGTAAAATTATATCTGCCCGGTGAGCTCCCCGGTCACCGTGACTGCCCTGATAAATGACCTTTGGACCAGAAGGTATATCAATCTCGTCAACCCCAAGATTGTAGATCACGCCAGCTCCATCCAAGGCCTGACCCATTCCACCTTCAGTGGCAAACCCAAGATCCATGGCACCTACCCTGCCCGCTGCAGTGTGTAGAATCAGCAAACCTGCTCCCCTTGCTGCTAGATTCATGGCTATTCCCAGGGCAGAATTATCCAAACTCTCATGCAATGCTCCCTGACCCAATATAATCAGGGTATCAGTTAGCTCTACATCCGCCAGATTTTTGGCCAGCTTTTGCAAGGATTGCAAATCGGTTCCATGATGTTTGTAATCATAAGTAAGGTCAACAGCTTCACCAACCAGTTCAACATGACTTCCAGCCAGCCAGGATGCCCTAATTCGTGCATTCAAAACGGGTGCTTCGACACCAGGATTGGTACCTACCATCAGAATTCTTCCGGCCGAATCAATATCCTCTATCCTTGATGTTCCGACATAGCCCGATCGATTTCCGATTGGAAGATCTATATTGTTAACCCGGCATTCCTTTTTACCCTTGAGGGAATCAGTCAATTGACCAAGAGCATAAACGGCCTCAACGGAAGCCAAATCACCTGCTATGGAGGTTACCTGTTCCGATTTGAGCAATGAGCAGGCCTCGTCCAAGGCCTGATCCCAACTGCATGCTACCAGCTTGCCATCTACCCTTATGAAAGGTCTGTCCAATCTCTGATTGGTCAAACCATCCCAGACAAATCTTGTTTTGTCGCTGATCCATTCCTCATTTACGCCGTCATGGTTGCGAGGAAGAATTCTCATGACCCTTCGGCCCTTCGAATCAACCCTAATGTTGGAACCGAGTGCGTCCATGACATCAATCGATTCCACTTTTTCCAGTTCCCATGACCTGGCTGTGAAGGCATATGGTTTTGAAGTCAGGGCCCCGACCGGGCATAAATCAATTATGTTACCCTGCATATTGGAATGCAGGGTTTGGTTAAGGTAACTGATGATTTCGGCATCCTCACCCCGACCGGATTGACCCATCTGGGTGATGCCAGCTACTTCGGTTGTAAATCGCACGCATCTGGTACAGGAAATACATCTGGTCATGTGGGTTTCGACCAGAGGACCCAGATCCAGATCATCAATGGCCCTTTTGGCTTCCCGGTAACGGCTGAAATCCATACCGTAGGCTACAGCCTGATCCTGTAAATCGCACTCGCCTCCCTGATCGCAGATGGGACAATCAAGAGGATGATTGATGAGAAGGAATTCCATGACGCCTTCTCGTGCCTGACGGGCCATGTCACTGCGTGTCCTGATTTCGGGTGGCGCTCCTTCCGGCCCCGGTCGTAGATCCTTTACCTGCATGGCACAGGATGCTGCGGGTTTGGGTGGACCTCCGACAATCTCGACAAGGCACATTCGGCAATTCCCGGCAATGGACAATCGTTCATGGTAACAAAATCTGGGAATTTCAATTCCCATTTGTTCACAAACCTGAATCAGGGTCATGTCACCCAATGCTTCGGTTTCGATACCATCAATAATTATTTTTCGTAGATCACTCATTGTTTCATCTATCGTATTAGCAAACCCCAACGGTAAATTAATCGACTATCCCATTGTCTTTTTCACTATCCATTACACCGATATCTTTTCCTGAAGAATTCTATCCTCAATCTCGTTTCTGAAATGCCTGATCAACCCTTGAACAGGCCAAGCTGCCGCATCACCCAAAGCACAGATCGTATGTCCTTCAACTTGCTTGGTTATCTGGAGCAGGGTATCGATTTCTTCAATATCTGCTTTGCCACTTACGAATCTATCCATGACTCTCATCATCCAGCCCGCACCTTCCCGACAGGGTGTGCACTGGCCACAGCTTTCATGCTTGTAGAATTTTGACAGACGCCAGATGGCCTTAATGATATCGGTTGACTGGTCCATGACGATTACCGCTGCCGTACCCAAACCAGACTGATGATCTCGAAGCCAGTCAAAATCCATTATGGCATCATCACAAAGGGATTTGGGAAGCAATGGAACGGACGCACCCCCCGGAATGACAGCTTTGAGATTGTCCCAACCACCCCGTACACCGTCGCAATGCTTGTCAATAAGTTCCCGCAGTGAAATGGACATGGTCTCCTCAACCACACAAGGGGAATTTACATGTCCACTAATGGCAAAAATCTTGGTTCCAGTGTTGTTTTCCCTGCCGAATGAGGCAAACCAAGTCGCCCCCCTTCTCAGGATGGTGGGTACTACGGCAATTGATTCGACATTGTTGACCGTAGTTGGGCATCCATACAATCCGCTTCCAGCCGGAAAGGGAGGTTTCATGCGGGGCATGCCCTTCTTGCCCTCAAGGCTTTCGAGAAGTGCTGTCTCCTCACCGCAGATATAAGCACCTGCCCCATGGTGAAGATACAAATCAAAATCCCAACCCGAATTACAGGCATTCCTGCCCAGAAGACCAGCATCATAAGCCTCGTCAATGGCTGTCTGGAGCAATTCCTTCTCGCGGATGTATTCGCCCCTGATGTAGATGTATCCCACATTCGAATTCATGGCAAAACCAGCAATCAGGCATCCCTCGATAAGTGTATGGGGGTCATGCCTCATTATTTCCCGATCCTTGCAGGTTCCCGGTTCTGATTCATCGGCATTGACTACCAGATAATGCGGACGACCATCAGAATTCCTGGGCATGAAACTCCACTTCAGGCCAGTCGGAAAACCAGCTCCTCCACGACCTCTGAGACCACTTTCCTTAACCTGGGTAATAATCCAATCCTGACCCTTCTTGATCAACTCGGCCGTACCATCCCAATGACCTCTTTTTCGGGCACCGGCAAGTGTGCAATCTCCCATGCCGTACAAATTGGTGAATATGCGGTCCTTATCAGCAAGCATCGTTTACTGATCTCCCTCAATTTGGGCCAAACTTACGACAGGACTGAATTTTGCTTTCCCATTTTCATATTCGGTCAAGCTTTTCACACCAGTCTGTGGTTCGGATGAAAATCGACCCTTTCTGGACCCGGGAATGGGTTTCCTGTTTGCAAAAAGATCATCAAGCAAGGTCTCGAAACTTTCACGGGAAAGATCCTCATAGTAATCCTTTCCTATCTGTATCATGGGGGCATTGGCACAGGCACCCAAACATTCCACCTCCTCCCAGCTGAACCGTTCACAAGGTGAAAGTTGATGAGGGTTTGCGGCAATTCTCTCCTTGCAAACGGAGATCAAGTCCTCTGCGCCACAGATCATACAGGAGGTTGTTCCACAGACCTGGATATGGGC
>WTGT01000174.1 GCA_011523445.1 Paracoccaceae bacterium | reverse complement strand
TCTTGTAATCGAAGGATTGTCGGTTTTACGGGTAATCTTGTCCAACTCATCAATATAGACAATTCCCCGTTGGGCTTTAGACACATTATATTCTGCGGCCTGCAGCAACCTGAGGATTATGTTTTCGACATCCTCACCCACATATCCGGCTTCCGTAAGGGTTGTGGCATCAGCCATTGTAAAGGGAACATCCAACAGTTTGGCAAGAGTCTGGGCAAGCAGGGTTTTACCGCAGCCGGTGGGACCAATCAACAGGATATTGGACTTGGCGATTTCAACGCCGAGATCGGTATCCAGGTTATTCAGCATCTTGTAATGGTTGTAAACGGCTACGGATAGCACTTTCTTGGCATGGGACTGGCCGATTACATAATCATCAAGAAACCGGTAGATTTCTTGTGGTGGTGTCGACTGATGTCCCTGCTTTCGTGAAATTACCTCCTTATCCTGTTTGATTATCTCCACAGAAAGCTCTACACATTCATCACACATGTAGACCTTGGGACCAGCAATTAGCTTCTTGACCTCACTTTTGCTTTTACTGCAGAATGAACAGAGAAGTTCACTATCTTCAGGTGGAGTCTGATTTACCATGAGCGAACACCCAATTTACTATCAAAACGGTTATAGTTGATATTACCCTAATACCAAAAAAATGGAAAAAGGTTTATTGCCCTGACTCATTTGAACGAGTTGTAACAATTTTGTCAATTAACCCCCACTCAAGAGCCTGCTGGGGGCTTAGATGCTTGTCACCATCCCTGATGGCATCACTCACTTCCTTCTTGGTCCTTCCCGTATGCTTCATGAGTATGTCCCGCAAGGTGTTTTCTCGTTGTTTCATATGATCATAATGTATGGTAACATCACTGAATCTTCCCCGAAATCCTCCCATTGATTGATGTACCATAAGCGAGCAATGGGGTAGCGAATATCGTTTGCCCGGTGCTCCGGCTGTCAACAACAGGGCTCCCATTGAGGCGGCCCGGCCAAATGCCAGCGTTGAGACAGGTGGGGAAACATATTGCATGGCATCATAAATGGCCAGACCCGAATCCACTTCACCACCGGGACTATTGATATACATGAAGATTTCCGATTTTGGATTTTCAGATTCCAGAAACAGCAATTGAGCAACGGCAAGTGTCGATACTTCCTCGTTTATTTCGCCACACACAAAAACAATTCTCTCCTTCAACAACTTGGAGAAAATATCATATCTTTTTTCTCCTCGTGGAGTTTGTTCATCCACAGTAGGAATCAATGCATTTTTCAAAGGGTCCATTTCACCTGCCTCACTTCAACTTTTGTTAATCCTTTTCCGGTTCGCTTTCCTGGTCCGTAAGATCTGATTCCATTAATGCAATCAATTTGTCTCTTTCCATTTGCCGTATTTCCATAAGTTTTTCAAAACTTACTTTCATTTCTGTGGTACCTACCTTCCCCATGATGAATTGTTCCACCTTGTATGAAACAATTTTGTTTTGGGAACTCAAGGCAAAATAATCCGGTATGTCTTCATACTTAATTCTACTTCTGAGTTCTTCCATATTCATATGAGGAGATTGATTGTAGCGTGCAAGCAAAACAGCCCACTCATCAACAATCTCTTCCCTGGTTGCTTTTATATCTTCCTTTTTTGCTATGTTTTTCAGGAGGATCATGTACCTGACCTGGTTGAGCGCGATATTCCTTATTTCTGTTACCTTTTTGGCATCAATGGTATCCCAATCAACTCTTTTCGGGTCTTCACTTGTCCCATTATTCGAGGAAACTTCATCATTCTGCTCCGACAAAACCTCTTCAGTTTCCACATTCTCTATATCATCGACATCCTTTGCATTCTTTTCATTATCCTTTTCAGGATTTGCAGTTTCAGATTTTGAATCATCTTTGTTCTCCTCGAACCAAATATTTTCCATCGTTGAATTCAGTACCTTTTTTGGAACATCAAAATCCAGTTCCTTTTCCATTTTAAGTACGAATTGATCAGTCATGAGGTGTGCGGAAATGCTTTCAAATTGTTGCAATTTCCTATTCAAAAGTTCTACATCCAATTCCTCAACCGACTGGAAGCCGAATTTTTTTGCCATTTCCAGGGTGGGTTCATCAATTATATTGGATTTGAGCACTTCTGCTATTTTGAAATGAAACTTGCAAGGCTTACCGGCTTCCTCAAAACCATCATAAAATGAAGGTAATTCCGATTCAATCGTGAGCTCCTCATTCATAACCAGTCCGATGGAATTGAAC
>WTGT01000101.1 GCA_011523445.1 Paracoccaceae bacterium | reverse complement strand
CTGCAGGTCTAGCATTACCAATATGTGCTCGATCATAAACCGTGGGGCCGCATACATATAGTCGTACGTTTTCAGGGTTCAGTGGTACAAATTTTTCTTTCCTACGAGTTTTCGTATTCCAGATGTGTAATGCCGTCATAAAAAACCATAAAGAGGTTGGTCCCTACGGCCCGAAAGAAAAATTTACTTGAATAGACAACGGGCCGACAGAGATGTCAACCAATAATGCAAATGTATATTGTAGATACTTTCGTTGTCATGGGGCAACTAATTAGCAAACTTTATAAAAAAATCAAGTACAGTTACAAAATATTGCTCAGTGGAAAGTCTTTGATCCAAATCACGAGATTGCTTGATCCATTGAAATCAATTCCGAATCTTAATTATTAAATTTCAAACTTTGAAACTTGATGTATCCCTAATTTTGTGCTTTTTGTTTTTCAGAATTTCCATTGCGAAATTCAAACCAATCAGGAACCTTTCGCCTTGTCCAATTCATATTAAAAAGAGCAGATTTTGATTTGTAATACTCCCGATAACTTTCAATTGGACAAGTTGTTTTGTACTCATCTGGCAGGGCTAGGGCAAAGGGTGTCAAACCCGCTTTCAAAATATTATCGGGCATAATGGATAGATTTTCTCGCAATTTTTGATCGGACAAATGTGTTTTGTCGTATCTATACCGATATTCGTCACATAAACCCACAAAATGCTGATAATGCCATTGATAGTTGCCACTTGTTTCCATTGTCCAAATTGTACATGGATGTTTTTGATGGGTAATTTTGTAGAAATTTTCCTGGACGGTACTACTCTCTAGCAAACGATGGGCCGCGCAAAGCATTTGGGCAGATTCAAGGACCATTTTCACAACATGTTTATCGCACTGATATTGTGCTGCTACAAAGGGATCAGAATCCAGACAAAATATATTCATTTCAACCTAAATTTCGGTTCCCTCTATATCTCAAGATTCTGCGTTATTTTGCGACAGCTCCGACGAATGATTTTTGTACTTTCCTAGTGCTTCTCTTTGGCTTGGATTTACTGTCCTTATTGCTCTTGAAAATTTCAGCAAGAAATTGGCCGGTATAGCTTTCTGGATTTGTTGCCACTTTTTCAGGGGTACCAGTTGCAATAACATTACCGCCTTTTTCACCACCCTCTGGCCCCATGTCAATTATCCAGTCAGCAGTTTTGATTACATCAAGATTATGTTCAATTATGACTACGGTGTTTCCCTTGTCCACCAGTTCATGGAGAACAACAAGCAGATTGTTGATATCCTCAAAATGAAGTCCTGTTGTCGGTTCATCAAGAAGGTATATTGTTTCACCCTTAGTAACCTTCGACAATTCCGTTGCTAGTTTAACCCTTTGGGCTTCGCCACCCGACAAAAGTGGTGCCTGTTGTCCAAGCTTGATATAACCAAGCCCTACCCTGTTCAGGGTTTTGATTTTTCTGCTGACAGCGGGTATGTTCTTGAAAAATTCATTGGCTTCCTCGACGGTCATGTCAAGAACATCGGCAATGGTTTTATCCCGGTATTTGATTTCCAGGGTTTCACGGTTATAGCGCAAGCCCTTGCAACTGTCGCAGGTCACATAAACATCGGGAAGAAAATGCATGGAAATTCTCTTGACACCATCTCCAGTACAGGCTTCACATCGTCCACCAGGTACATTGAATGAAAATCTTCCAACCTTATAACCCCTGGCCTGGGACATGGGAAGATTGGCAAACAAACCTCTTATTGGATCAAATGCCTTGGTATACGTTGCAGGATTGGAGCGGGGAGTTTTCCCTATCGGTCTCTGATCAATATGGATCATGTCCTTGAATTTTTCGAACCCCCTAATGCTGTCATAAGTTCCTGACAGCTCCTTCCATCCCTTGTAAAGAGTTTCAAACACCAATGAGGATTTGCCACTGCCCGAAACGCCAGTTACACAAATCATTTTACCAATAGGAAATGAAACATCCACATTTTTCAGGTTATGGCATTTTGCCCCAGATATATGAATATGATGATTACCCGAATTCACCTTTCTTCGGTTGTCTGGTATGGGTATGGTCTTTTTACCACTCAGGTATTTACCGGTTAGTGATTTCGGTTCATCAATAATCTCCTGTACAGAGCCCTGAGCTACTATTTCGCCTCCATGAATACCTGCCCTCGGACCTATATCCACCAAATGGTCCGCTTCTCTGATTGCTTCCTCGTCATGTTCAACAACGATAACGGTATTGCCTTTGT
>WTGT01000295.1 GCA_011523445.1 Paracoccaceae bacterium | reverse complement strand
GAAAAAAAATGTTGGGAATGAGTGGCAAAACTATTTAATAGAGGTTCCCTTAATTAAGTTCCCCCCTGAATAATTTTCAGTCCCCGGTTTGGTCAGGGCTTGACCGTAACTTGTCAATGCGTTTGGCCAGTCGAATATCAAGATTTGTCAGACCCTTGGCATTATGAGTGGTAAGTATCAATATGACTCTGTTGTAGACATTGTGGATTTCGGGATGATGATTCAGTTTTTCCGAAATCAAACCAACTTCCACTAGCCAACCCAAGGCTTGGATGAAATTCTTGAATTTAAAGGATTTTGCAATGGAGTCCTTCTCATCAATATACGTCCAGCCCGATTGTTCCAGCTCTGCCAGCATGATATTCCGTTCATCCCCTGTAAGTAATTCCGCCATGATTCAATACTCCTTCCTTGAATGGGCCAGATAGTGTCAAATGTTCGATTTCCTCTGCAACCAGTTTTTCTTCTTTTTTGAGAAAGTTTTCAAGGGCCTGATGAAATCCCTGATGTCCTATCCAATGTAGGGAATGGGTTTTGAAGGGTAAATACCCCCTGGCCAGTTTATGATGCCCACCAGCTCCGGCCTCGACATATTTCAAGCCATGTTGAATGGCATAATCCATGGCTTGGTAGTAACATAATTCAAAATGAAGGAAGTCCTGATATTCCGTACATCCCCAGTACCTGCCGAACAGTTTGTCCCGACCTATGAAATTAAGCGCACCGGCTATGGGATATCCATCCTTTTCACACAATATGAGCAGGATATCATCGGCCATTGAATCCCCCACAATGCTGAAGAACTCCCTTGTCAGGTATGGATACCCCCATTTCCTCATTCCGGTTTCCTGGTAAAACAACCAGAATGAATCCCAATGGTGTTCCTGTATTTGAGCACCGTTTAATAGCTTAATTTTCCCACCAAAAGTGTGAAGATTTTTCCTTTCCCGCCTAATATTCCGTCTCTTGCGGGAAGACAATTCGTTCAGAAACTGATCAAAATCACCATACCCCGGATTGGTCCACCGATATTGATAGCCCGTTCTATGCAACAACCCGTATTCCTGGCCATGTTCAACCTCTTCGGATGTACAAAAATTGATATGGGCTGACGAAAAGGATTGTCCCTTGATGATACTCTTCATTGCTTGTATCAAGGCACTGAAACCAATGGATTCATAGCCCGGCTTGGCAAGAAACCTTTGACCTGTGGCGGGAGTAAATGGTACAGCTGATAGTAATTTGGGATAGTAGGATTCTCCCATGAATTCGTATTCCTGGGCCCATGAGTAGTCAAAAATAAATTCTCCCATGCTGTTGAACTTAACGTAAAGGGGCATGACAGCAATAAAATCACCGCCCTCGGTGACCACGAGATGTATGGGCACCCAACCTGCTTCGGGTGAAGTCGACTTCGATTCTTCAAGGGCCAGAAGAAAATCGTATTTGGTAAAAGGATCTATTGATCGTCCATTGGATGAATCTGACCTGACACAAGCATCCCACTTATCTGCAGGAATGTCTTTGATGGCCTGATAGGCAATCACTTTAATATCAAGTGGCTTATCCATGGTCTATTGATCCCGATAGAGGCATGTTCAAATCAACAACAAGTTGCACCGGTATCTATCTGAAAAATCCCCTCAACCTCAACCGGTATGCCGAAGGGGAGATCAGCCATGCCTACTGCCGAACGAGCATGCTTCCCCTGTTCACCTAGAGCCTCGACAAAGAAATCGGAGCAGCCATTGACAACAGCAGGATGTTGACCAAAATCGGGCGTCGAATTTACGAAACCGGTCAGTTTCACGACTCTCTCCAGGCGTTCCAAATCACCATCACAGGCATCCTTTACTTGAGCCAGAAGGTTGATTGCACAGATTCTGGCAGCCTTTACACCCTCCTCTAAGGACATGGTATCCCCCAACTTGCCTTTAACCATATTTTTTCCCTCAAGCGGAACCTGACCGGAAACATATACGAGGTTACCCACAACGACATAGGGTATGTAGTTGAATACGGGCTTTGGCATGGGAGGTAAAATAACGCCCATTTTTTCAAGATTTTTCTCAATTGTGTTCATTCCCAACTCCAAAAAAAGTAAATTCGAAAGCTAAATAAAGTTCATTTGTCAGGGTGTTCCTATTAGCACAGCCACAATACCCTCAAAAGGAGAATCTTTGTTTTTCGACACAAGAAGTCCCTAGGGTGTGTACCCAAACAATTCGAAATATGTTATGATTTCATGTTGATGACTA
>WTGT01000112.1 GCA_011523445.1 Paracoccaceae bacterium | reverse complement strand
ATGTAATGGTGACCTGATGGAAGCAGCCAATATTTTTGTATCAAAATCATAATTGTCGTAGATGATTCTTATATCCTCGATCAGTTCCATCCCATTCATGCCAAGATCATCCAGCCGACCTATGAAGGGGCTTATATAGGTTGCACCAGCCTTGGCGGCGAGTAAAGCCTGATTTGATGAGAAACAAAGAGTTACATTTACCTGCCTGCCTTCAGAAGAAAGTATTTTACAAGCCTTCAAACCCTCCAGGGTCAAGGGGACCTTGATAGTGATGTTTGAGGCAATCTCGGCAAGGCGTCGGCCTTCGGAAACCATTTCCTTTGCCGTTAAACCGACAACTTCAGCACTTACTGAACCCTTCACCATCTGACATATTTCGGACAATACCTGGAACACATCACGTCCAGATTTCCGGATCAGGGAAGGGTTGGTTGTTATGCCATCAATCAGACCGAGGTCGATCAGTTCGGCAATTTCTTTTGTTTCTGCGGTATCGGCAAAGAATTCCATGTCTTTTTCCAGTTGATTTGGTTGGAAGTGTAAAAATTTAAGTTTAAATTTAAATGTCCTAACAGGACTTTTAATTCAATATTAGTTTTAATTATTTCTCCAGCAAAGAATAATTTAATTGTGGATAACCATAGCATCAATAGGAGTGTTTGTAGAAGCAGATATCTCCTTGGCAAAAGACATCTATCACTCTGGCATAACAATAAGGCATAGATCTTGTTTCAATTTCAACCGGTATTTGACTTAATCCATATCCGAATTCAATCTCCCACTCCAATGGCGGACGGGATAACAGAAATTGGCCAGTAAATTTGGCCGGGGAATTTAAATCGGGTGATTTGGTAGGAGTATTACCTTCTGCGCCAATCGATGGCTTGCTGGATTACCGGGTTTCCGGATCAGAAGTGGATACTGGTTCCTTCGTATTGGTACCCTTAGGACCAAGAAAGGTAGTTGGGGTCGTATGGGACAAGGGTGAAGGTAATTTTGATCCAAGCAGGATCCGTCCGATCATCAAGGTTTTAGATGTACCTGGACTTGATGACAATTTTCGGTTGTTTCTGGAAAAGGTAGCTGAATATAACCTTGTTTCGCTTTCATCAACTTTAGCCAGACTCACAAGAATGCCAGAACCGACAGAAGGTCCCAAGGTTGAAAAATGTTGTAGGTGGGATGGCAATCTTCCACCTAAAATGACTCCAACCCGTGAAAAGGTATTCGAGTTTCTAAAACTTGGAAGGGAATATCTGATCAAGGATGTAATTACCGAAACAGGGGTGGGAATGGATGTGCTCAAGCGCTTGGAATCGGGAGGTTTTCTTCAATTTTCCGAAAAGTTGATCACGGATGAGGTACCTGCTTTCAATCTTGAAGGCAATACCGTTGAATTGAATGATGAACAAAGAAGAGCAACGGAAAAAATCTTTCGCATTTTGGATAGTGAAGAGTTTTCACCGATTTTGCTTAAGGGAGTTCCTGGAGCAGGTAAAACGGAAGTTTTTCTTGAAGTCATAGCTAGGACACTGAAGGAAGGGAAGCAGGTATTGGTTTTGTTACCCGAGATTGCTCTGACTTCACAGATTATCAAGCGGTTCAATGACAGATTTGGCGAGGCACCTTTTGAATGGCATTCATCTGTCAGCAAGGTTCAAAAGAGAAAAGTCTGGCGGATGGCTGGTGAAGGCACTGCCCAACTTGTGGTTGGGGCCAGATCAGCCCTGTTTCTACCCTTTTCCAATCTTGGTCTTATCGTCGTTGATGAAGAACATGACAGTTCTTACAAACAGGATTCCGGAATAATATACAATGCCAGAGACATGGCCGTTTTGCGGGCTTCCCTGTATAAAGCGAACATAATTCTGGTTTCTGCAACACCCTCGCTGGAATCCCTGGTTAACGTAACCAGGGGAAAATACAAAAGGGTTGATTTGCTTTCGCGGTTTGGGGATGCAACCCTTCCCGAAATTGACATTATCGACATGAAGGGTGAGACTGACACTTCCGGAAAATGGATTTCAGGAGCTCTGATAAAGGAAATATCCGACAGGTTGCAAAAGGGAGAGCAATCACTTTTGTTCCTTAACAGAAGAGGTTATGCACCAATTACCGTATGTGCCAATTGCGGTAATCAGGTCGGTTGTACAGATTGTGATGCCCGACTGGTCGAACACCGATATTTCAATGAGATGATTTGTCACCAATGCGGAGCCAGAAGTGTGGTTCCCAAGAAATGCCCGGATTGTCATGCCGAAGAGATGATGGTTCCCTTGGGGCCAGGTATAGAAAGGCTTGCTGAAGAGGTGAAGTCAATTTTCAAGCAAGCACGGATCGAGGTTTTGTCTTCCGATCTGGTCGAATCACCCATGCAATTGAAGGATACATTGGAAAAAATATCCAAAGGTGAGGTGGATATAATCATAGGAACCCAGATTATCGCCAAGGGTCATAACTTTCCTTATCTCACCCTGGTGGCAGTAATTGATGCGGATGTGGGATTGCAAGGGGGTGATTTCAGGGCAGCAGAGAGAACCTTTCAGATTATCAGGCAGGTTACCGGTCGCTCCGGTAGGGCTGATATCCCCGGTATCGCCTTGCTGCAGACATGGAATCCCGATCATCCTGTTATCCAGGCCATAACTTCCAACAATGATGAGGCCTTTTGGGAAACTGAGAGTCGAGAAAGGGAGGTTACTGGAAGCCCCCCTTTCAGCCAGTATATTGGAGTGATAGTTTCCGGTAAGGATGTTGATGAAGTTGAAGGATTCAGTATGGCGTTGGCACGAGATTCCAAGCCACTGATGGATGAAAATTATGAATTGTATGGACCTGCTCCTGCCCCGATTGCCCGTATACAGGGGAGGGTACGCTACCGATTGTTGATCAAGGCCGAACGGAGCTTACGTGTACAAAGAGCCATCCGCATGTGGTTAAACCAATTCAAAATACCCGGAAGTATAAGATTGACCATAGATGTCGATCCCCAAAGGTTTCTTTGAACCAATTGAGCCTACAGGTCCTTGCGATAATTGATTGGGCACTTGTATTTCAGTTTGATTATATTCAGGAAAAACAGGCTAAATCGCATCTTGTCTGAGCGGAATGGTTCTTTTTTTACTTTTCCAGACCAAATAACTATGTTTCGTTAATACCTGCACCAATTCATTTTGAATTGATTTATGCAGTAGAACGCACAGTGTTAATTAATATGAAGGATTAGAGATAGTGTTTGAACGCGTTGCCTTGATAGGTGTCGGATTGATTGGATCCTCAATCTCTTTGGCAATTAGAAAACATGACCTTGCCCAAAATATAGTGGGGCATACCAAATCGAGTGAATCCACAAGATTGGCTCTGGAGCTCGGATTGGCCGACAAGATGTATCCTTCTCCAGAGGAAGCGGTTGAAAATGCCGATTTGGTAATTCTTTGTACACCTGTAGGTACCTTTGAGACCATTGCCAGAAAAATCGGGCCCAAGCTCAAGCAAGGTTCGATACTTACTGATGTAGGTTCAGTGAAGCGTTTCGTGATTGATAAGGTCGTTGGTCATATACCGGACAATGTACATTTTATTCCCTCACATCCCCTTGCAGGAACAGAATTCTCCGGTCCTGAGTCAGGTTTTGCCGAACTATTTGAAAACCGTTGGTGTTTGATGACACCATTGAAAGGTACAGATCCGGATAAAATCACTGAACTTAGTAATTTTTGGCAGACCTTGGGTTCCAAGGTGGAACTTATGGACCCTAATCACCACGATACGGTTCTCGCGGTTACATCCCATGTACCCCATCTGATAGCATATACCATGGTTGGCACAGCAGACCATCTTCATAGAATCAGGAATTCTGAAGTTATCCAATACTCGGCTGCAGGGTTTAGGGATTTCACGAGGATTGCAGCATCGGACCCGACCATGTGGAGGGATGTTTTCCTCTCCAACAAGGAAGCAACCCTGGATATCCTTGGTAGATTTACCGAAGAACTCTTTGCCCTGCAAAGGTTAATCAGAACAGAAAATGGACCAGAACTTTTCGACTACTTTCATAAGACCCGAGCCATTCGTCAGGGTATAATCGAAGCTGGTCAAGATACTGCGTCACCAGATTTCGGTCGGTCAACGAGTACAATCAGCAAAACTCGGGGAAAGAGTCAAGAACCTTGATGGAAAACAAATTCAGGAAGTTTAATTTTCCATCAACAATTTGAATTTCATAGCTGTCTATCGGCAATCTGGAAATCAAGTCAATCACCGATTGTGGGAGTTGTCCGGTTGTACTCAACAATTCAAAGAATTTCTTTTTCTCACCTTTCAGATTAATTGTTAGTGATCCATTTGGTAAACCGAATTCATTCTTGAGCTCACCCTTCAGGTGAAGTCCGAAGTCATCAAAATCGAAATTGAGCGAACTTAATTTAACTTCCTCAACTGAAATACATTGGCTGGAATCAGAACCAGAAATTAGCACTTCACCGTTTACTACAAAATTAAATGGTTCCAGGGCAAACTGGGTCCTTGTGTTTGACAGGGCAATATCATTCAAATTCAGGTGAACCAGAAAGGTGTCAGGGTTAGTTTCATCCGGCTTTATTGCAAAGAGACCAGAATCTAGGTTCAGATTTGTTTCCTCTGATGTGGTTACACTGGTTTGCTTTATTTCTGTAATAAATGAATTCAATGGTATTCCTGATCGATTGTTCAAACTTAGGCTTGAACGTGGATAGTCAGAATCTACAATGTATTCCACACCACCGATCACTACACTTTGCAATGGGGCGAATACAACTATAAAATCATTCCAGTTGTAAACCAAACTCAATATGTTCAAATCCCCCAATATAAAATCGGTTGCGTTATACCTATTGGTGATTCTTAGATCATGTATCCGTAAATCTGTTCGATTTGGAAATCCTCGTATTGAAATATCGGAATAATCAAATTCCCAGTCGCTATTTCCCTCATCAAGGAAGGATTGGACGGTGTTTTCAGTTATATTGCTCCGGACAAACCAAAATATGGACCAAACCCCTGAAAGAAGGGCGATTGATACAACTAAAAAGAACAATTTATTGCGTAGCATATCGTTGATTTACCCGAGGAATAAAATCAGGGACTATAACTTTTTCTCAAAACTATTTCATTACTAGCCCAAATTTGGATTGGTCATTGGCTGGGAATTCCTGAATGAATTAACCAAATTGTCAATAACTTTGAAGTAGTTTGTACAAAATGCTTAAATGCTTATTGGCTTTAGGAGTAAGAAACTCTAATCAGGGTGCGATATTCAATTATTGGCTAAGATTGGATTATGAACGATAAAATATGGGATAAATTCAAGGAAGATAATGCAGATCTATGGGTTTTTGCATATGGTTCTCTGCTTTGGAATCCGGGATTTGAAATAGTTGAAAGTATCCCCTCGGTTTTGTATGGCTATCAAAGATCATTTTGTATGTGGTCCGTACACTATCGTGGTACACCGGAAAATCCCGGTTTGGTATTGGCACTTGAAAAATGCAAGGGAAAAAAGTGTCGGGGGATGGCACTAAGGTGTAAACGGAAGGATAAGCGGAAAGTCCTGTCATATTTGCATAAAAGGGAATTGATATCCTATGCCTATATTGAATGTACGGATACTATCAATCTGAGTGATGGTAGAACCCCAACCGCCCTGCTATATGTTGTCAACCCTGACCATCCACAGTACACTGGGAACCTGCCCCTTGAACAGCAAGCTCGTATAATCTCAAGTGCAAGAGGGGATGTTGGGCCGAATAGTGATTACCTCAGCAAAACTGTCGACAGATTAAACCAGCTGGATATTGCAGATTCCAACCTGGAGAAATTGAATAAACTGGTTAGGGAGCGTCTTGGTTAACAAGGGGCCGTACAATCAATAAGGAATCCGTAGAATCTACAACCTTGACCTTCTTTATGGTTTCGTTATCAACAGAGACATCTTCTTGTAACCGAAAATGCCAGCGAACTCCCCCGAAAACCCCGATCCCCTCGTTTTCATCCAAAGAAATGACAGTTCCGATTTCACCAATATTTCTTCTGGTAGGATCGTTGAGAATTGATCGGTTCTTTCCACCAAAAATCTTTTCAAATTTTGGCAGCAGGTATCGCCCCACAAGGGCCACAACCACGGTAAGAATCAAAAACAGCAATATCTGGGCAATAAAATCCAGATTTGTCATGAACATTGCAATACCTACCAACAAGGCGGCAAGGGCTGGCCAAATGAAAATGGTGGTGGTTACAAGTAACTCGACAATTCCCAATAAAAACCCAAGGGAAATCCATACCCAGGGAGACAATTCCGTCAACAGTTCAGGCATACTTCTTCCTTTCGAGATCAGGCATCATCAGGCTTTTTTGCATCTCCCTTGACCAGCTCGACGATACCGGCAACAGAACCAAGCAGGTTACTTGCTTCAAGGGGCATCATGATGGTTTTCGAGTTTGGTGATGAAGCGACTGATTCCAGAGCCTGGGTGTATTTCTGGGCAACAAAATAGTTCACTGCCTGAATATCACCGTCGGCAATGGCCTTCGAAACCATTTCAGTTGCCTTGGCTTCAGCTTCAGCAGCTCTTTCGCGTGCCTCTGCATCCAGAAAGGCAGCCTCCTTCCTACCTTCGGCTTCCCTGATCTGTGCTTCTCTCAGACCTTCAGCCCGCAATATGGCAGACTGTTTTTCTCCTTCGGCTTGTAGTACTTCGGCACGTTTATCCCGTTCCGCCTTCATTTGTCGGGCCATGGCCTCCGATATGTTGGGAGGAGGGGTCAGGTCCTTGATTTCAATTCTGGTTACCTTAACACCCCAGGGTTTGACAGCTTCGTCGATAACCATCAGCAACCGGGAGTTTATCTGGTCCCGGTTGGAAAGAGATTCGTCTAGATCCATGGATCCTATCACTGATCTGATATTGGTTTGGATTAGGTTTTCCAGGGAATTGACCAGATCCCTGACTTCATAGGAGGCCTTTTCAGCAACGATGACTTGATAGAAGGCAATGGCATCTGCCGAAATCGTGGCATTGTCACGAGTAATAACTTCCTGGGCGCCAACATTCAGGACATTTTCCATCATGTTGACTTTCTTCCCAACACGCTCAATTAATGGTATTATGAGTCTTAGGCCGGGTTGCTGAGTTCTAGCAAATCGACCAAATCGTTCGATTGTCCAGTTTTCCCCTTGTGGTATTGACTTTACCATCATAAAGAAGAAAATCAGAATGAATAGCCCAATTACTATTACTAATCCAATATACCCCTGATACAAAACAGCATCCATGACAACCTCTTTAATGTTATTTTATTTATAGATTATATAATTAAAGGGTTTTAGAAAGTAAGTGTTGGGATTAGTTTGGTGTTGTTTGCTTGCCGCCTTGAAAGGTTTCTAAAAATATGAAAATATTTAACTTTCCATTTGGGTCTCGGGGATCATCCGGTGACAGAGGGTCACAAGGCTCCACCCAAGGGGGAGAATTTTATACATATTTCGAGCAACCATTTACCCAGATGGTATCTATGTTGTTGGTGGTATTGGCTGTAATATGTGGTGTTTACATATTTTGGGAAAACATCACGGAATTTTTCTACCAATCCAAATATTCAGGTTATATCTTAGGACTGATCATTTTCGTCTTCCTTTGGGGAGTAGTCACCAGTTTCTCACAGATTTTTCTCATTTTCAAGTCTGTAAGGTGGATCGGTCTTTTCATAAATTCCAGCGGTACGGATAATCTTCCTTCGGCACCTAGTCTATTGGCTCCCCTTTCAAGTTTATTGGGGTCTACTTCCAAGAGATTGCGTTTAACAACTGTTTCAGCCCAATCATTGCTTGATACAGTAGCATCCAGAGTTGAAGAACATCGCGAGAGCACTCGCTACATTACCAATCTACTCATTTATTTGGGATTGTTGGGAACCTTTATTGGACTTGCAATTGCCATCCCCCAGATCTCGGAATTTATCCAGAGTCTTGCGGAAGACAGACCAACAAGTAACCTTTTTGAAGTGATAATAGTAGGTTTGGAAGGACCCCTAGGTGGTATGGGGCTGGCCTTTTCCTCATCTCTGATGGGTTTGATTGGTTCCCTGGTGGTTGGGTTGCTGGATTTGTTTGTCAGCAACAGCCAGAACAGGTTTTATCGAACACTGGAGGATTGGGTTTCAAAAATCACCAAAATTGGTGTCAGCCAACCGGGAGGGGACATTCAGGATGAGGCTCACTCCACAACGCCTTATTCACAGGAAATCTCGGATTTGCTGCTTGAGATGAGGAATTTGTTTATCATTTCGGAACAAAACAAGGCTGAGACGATGGAAGCGGTCAGAGACATGAATCTGATGTTCTCCAGAATAATGGAATATACCGAGGCCAGCACCCAGGATCTTGAGTCAAGGGAACAACAAAGCCAAAATATTACTAATTCTCTCTATCAAATCGTGGAAAATCAAGCCCAGCTATCTGAAACACTGGAAAAAATTGCCCTGGGTATCGGGGATTCGGAAACCCGATTGTTGCTCAGGAGTATCGAGCTTCAACTGCTGAGGATACTTGAGGACAATGCTAATGCCAACGGTGAGATCATCCGGCAATTGGGTTCAATTTCAAACTAAACGGAAAACTGTATCCAGTAATTAATCGCCCTGAGATTGTATCAGGTAGTAATCAATCAGCCGGCTGTGCTCCATTACGAAATCTCCATTCGGCAGGTCATTTTCATAAAGCTTGAAACGGATGGATTCTTCATCCAACCCATAGTATTCCCATCTTTCCCTCAACCTGTCCTTTAACACATTTTTGGGAGTCTTGATCAGGATTCGCAGGTCAAAATATTTGTTGAGTGAATCCCAGGGAGAAATGTCGCATAGGATATAATTTCCTTCGACAATCAACAAATTTGTATCTTCGGAAATAATACTGGCGCCAGCCCGGGCTATTTCCAGGGACCGATCAAAGACTGGAACAATAACATCTTCGGCAGGACACGCATTCAATCTCTTCAGAGTATTTTCCATACCTTTGACATCAAAGGTATTTGGAGCTCCTTTCCATTTCAGCAGGTTCATTTTGGTCAGGAGAATATTATCAAAGTGGAACCCGTCCATATAGAGGGCCTGAGCCTTGAATTGTGAGTATTCATTGATTTCCTCAACTAGCCAATCGGTCAAGGTGGTTTTGCCTGCTCCTGGTGGAGCCGCAATAGCGACTACATTTCGTTTATCAGTGGGCAGGTTTCCGAGTTTGCCCAACAGCTGTTCCTGAGTAATTTCGTTTATAGTTGATTTATCAGACATAGTATGAATAGAAGGAGTCTAGTTTAATATGT
>WTGT01000180.1 GCA_011523445.1 Paracoccaceae bacterium | reverse complement strand
GAAAAAAAATGTTGGGAATGAGTGGCAAAACTATTTAATAGAGGTTCCCTTAATTTATACTGTATCTTTTTTACAACAGGGATAATTCCAAGTTTCTCATGTCAGGTTGGATATTATTCAGAAGCATTCTTGGGTTGAATTAATCTTCCCAAACTTTTCCTGGATTTTTGTTTGCTGAATTCCTACAAAGAAGTAATTGTTTTACAACAGGTTAAATAATCCAGCCCGTAAGTTCTTATAATTCTAGAGCTTCCTGGAGAAATTATTCTTCGAATATTACTCCATTCTTTCTGCTTGAAATAACAAGGAAATTTGTGGTGGATTTCCGTTTGTATCATTTGAGTGTGCTTGTTGGCTCAAATCAGGAAAGATGGACTTAAAGTAATACCAAATACCTAAATGAAATCATCGGGGCTTAAAAATAGACCGGAATCAAGGCAATGTTTTCCTGATTAATTCGACCCTAATTTTATTTAGAAGAGATGTAGAAATCCGCTATGGTTAAAGTCTTTTTGTTCGAATAAACCTGTTCATTCTTCCCCCAAAAAAACCTCGGTACTTTATATTATCAAGGATAAAGGGATAGGTAAAATGAAAAAACTTATCGTATTCGCTTCGGCCCTTGCACTTTCAGGTAGCATGGCATTTGCCATGGATGAGAAGGCAATGGACGAAGAGATGATGATGGAGGCCCCAGCGCCTTCTGTTGCAGTAACTGGTGCTGCAAAGATGGGAGTCAAGAACGTGAGTTCGGACGACACTGCGATGGACACCGGGATGGCACTTATCGAGGAGTTCCAGGTTTCATTTGCATCGTCAGGAACCACTGATGGTGGTCTGATGTTCGGAGCCAGTCTTGCCATTGAACAGGATGGTCGAGCTGACGGTAAAGTAAAGGGTTCCACTGTTTATATCGGTGGAGCTGGCGGAGGTTGGAAGCTTGCCTTTGGCGACCCGGACCCCGGTGCTTGGAGTGCTGGTGGCATTGGTGTTACAGAAGAGGATAACATTCTACGTGCATCCGGTCAGAAAATTTCGTTGTCCGGTAGTTTTGAAGGTGCCTCCTACGTACTTACCTCCAATGCACCGACCGCTGATGGTGTAGACAATCAATGGTCAATGGGCGTGAAATATGATGCCGGCGCGGTTAATGTTGGTGTCGGAATGGACAGTGAGAAGGGATTGGCTCTGGGTGTCAATACCGACCTGTCCGGTGTGAGCACGAGTGTTTTCTATGCCCAGTCTGAGCACGTGATTCCTTATCGAGCTGCAGTTGATGCGGTACAACCCACACCCGGTGATCCAGGTGCAGCGGCTATTACGGAACGCACCGCCTACAATGAAAAAGCAAGCGGAGTGGGTGTAAAGGCCAGCATGGCTGCCGGTGAAGGTGCAACAATCTCGTTGGCATATTCTACCAAGAAGGAAGAAAGAACTGCTGTAGTTACTACTGGCGAAACCACTGCAGGTGTAGGTCTTCCTGGAATGGAAAAATCCAAGAAGATACAGGTTGATTTCGACTATGCTCTCGGTGGAGGAGCTACCTTCAACGCTGGTATAGATCAAGTAGATGTGGACGGTGGAGCAAAAACAACCACAATCGAAGCCAGCATTGCGATGTCATTCTAGTTGTATCTGGTCAAAATATTACAAAAGGGCGGGTCATCCGCCCTTTTTCATTGTTGAACCCACAACCCAAGGTCGGGGGAGTGCTCTCCTCGAAAACCTGCATTACCCCTCCATCCACCTAACTGCCTATCTGGTCTTCCTACTACTATGGCTTTCTATCAGTCTGCCCTTAAGTTTATGTAGTCTTAAATGTTTGACATCGTGCCATAAACAGTCTCCTTAGAGAATAAAAAGCAAGCCACAAATGGTAGGTGCCTTTATGATATAAAGAGACTGGATTCAAGAAGATAACAAAGAAAACGATCCAATTCCTAAATGGTTTCAAAAAAGAGCAGAGGCTCTTGGGAAAGGGATGAGATTTGCATATTAAATTATGTATTCCCAGATTAATGGTGTTAGGTAATTTTCCTGAGAAATGAGAGAATATATACACAAAAGGCATTAAAATCAGGTGAACAACTGGAATATGAGTAATTCCTCATTATATCCTTGCCTGACATAATTAAACTTACCTCTGTTCATGCTGGTCGACATCCTGGCTGGTGGTAGAGAAGTAAATTGAAATAAGGAGATATGAGATGTCGATAACACCAGAACAAAAGAAGGAACTGATCAGTAGGTTCGCTAGGCGATTGGATGATACCGGATCACCCGAGGTTCAGATTGCAGTCCTGTCTTTCAGGATAAAGTCATTGACTGAGCATTTCAAAACCCACAAAAAAGATAACCACTCCAGAAGGGGCCTACTTAACATGGTTGCCAAAAGAAGGAAATTACTGGATTATTTGAAACGCAAAGATGAAGAACGGTATAAAGCCATCATAGCGAGTTTAGGTTTGCGACGCTAACCTGAATATTCAACAGGTCCATTTACGATGAATGGACAAGCAAATGATTTTCCCACCATTAAAGAATTTTTCATTCTCTGATAAATCAGAGGTGGATACACGAAAGAAGTAGATGTTTGATATAATTACAAAAACGATTGAATGGGGTGGGCAAACGCTTACTCTTGAAACTGGCAAGATTGCAAGACAGGCAGATGGTTGTGTAGTGGCAACCTTGGGTGAAACATGTGTCATGGCTGCCGTTACCTTCGACAAGAAGCAAAACAGCGAACTGGATTTTTTTCCATTGACTGTCAATTACCAGGAAAAATACTATTCCTCCGGTAAAATCCCCGGAGGATTTTTCAAACGGGAAGCCAAACCCTCGGAGGCCAGCACATTGATATCACGCCTGATTGATCGTCCAATCAGGCCTTTGTTTCCCGAAGGTTTTAAAAATCCCGTTGATATTGTTTGTTCTGTCCTCTCACATGATTTGGAAAATGATCCGGACATTCTGGCAATGGTTGCTTCATCTGCAGCTTTGGCAATTTCTGGTGCACCTTTTCTGGGTCCCATTGGTGCTGCAAGGATAGGCTTTGCAAACGGTGAATTTATCCTTAACCCCTTCATTAGCGAAATAGAGCAAATGGGGAATGGCCAAAAGTTGGATTTGGTAGTAGCTGGAACATCTGAAGCGGTCATGATGGTCGAATCCATTGCTTATGAATTGACGGAAGAAGAAATGCTTGGTGCCGTGGTTTTTGGTCACGAGAATATGCAACCGGTCATTAACCTGATCAACGAATTGAAAAAAGAAGTGGATAAACCGCAATTCAGTTTTGTTTCACCAGAAACGGATGAACTCGATGAGAAAGTAACTTCCATCGGGCAGGGATTGATTGTTGATGCCTACGAAATTTCCCAAAAGATAGAAAGACAGGAAGCAATTTCGGAAGCAAAGGAAAAAATAAAATCTGAACTTGGTGAAGAATATTCGGAGCGGGAAATTTCCGGCCAGATCAAAACGCTTGAATCAGGAATCCTACGAAACAACATCCTGGAAAAAGGCCGCAGAATAGATAACCGGTCATTAACACAAGTCAGACCCATCGAATGTGAGGTGGGATTGTTTTCAAGACCACATGGCTCAGCCTTGTTCACCCGGGGTGAAACCCAGGCTTTGGTCATGACTACCCTTGGAACAGGGGATGATGAACAAATTGTAGATGCCCTTCATGGGAATTTCAGGGAGAACTTCCTCCTCCATTATAACTTCCCACCGTATTCTGTTGGGGAAACAGGTCGGCTTGGCCCTCCTGGGAGAAGGGAAATCGGACATGGCAAACTTGCCTGGCGTGCCTTGAAGCCAGTTTTACCTGAACCAGACCAATTTCCCTATACGATAAGGGTGGTATCGGAAATCACGGAATCAAATGGTTCGTCATCCATGGCAACGGTTTGTGGAGCTTCACTTTCGATGATGGAGGCAGCTGTTCCCTTGAAGAGTCATGTTGCGGGTATCGCAATGGGTTTGATCTTGGGTGAAGATGGCAAGTTTGCAGTACTTACGGATATTCTAGGTGGCGAAGACCATTTTGGAGATATGGATTTCAAGGTTGCGGGAACCAAAAATGGTGTCACTTCCTTGCAGATGGATATCAAGGTTGCCGGTATAACACCTGAAATCATGTCTCAGGCACTTGATCAGGCTAGAGATGCCAGAATGCATATCTTGGGAGAAATGTCTAAAGCCATATCCGGTGTCGGTGAGTTTTCCGAATTTGCCCCCAGAATCATTTCTAAGAAAATTCCCGTGGATAAAATCAGAGAAGTTATAGGATCTGGCGGTAAGGTCATTCGTGAAATTACCGAAGTATCTGGCGCCAAGATTGAAATTAACGATGATGGTATTGTCAGAATTGCTTCACCAGACGGGAATGCTTTGGAAAAGGCCTCCAGCATGATCGAAGATATTGTAGCCGTACCCGAGATCGGCAAGATATACACGGGAAAGGTTGTCAAAATAATGGACTTTGGTGCCTTTGTTAACTTCATGGGTAAAAGAGATGGCTTGGTCCATATAAGCCAGATTACCAATAGAAGGCTTGGCCACCCTTCCGAGGTATTGAGTGAAGGTCAGGAAGTAAAAGTCAAACTTACCAAAATAGATGACAGAGGCAAGTTCCAATTATCTATGAACAAGGCAAATTAGTGTTCATGGCAAAATTTATGTTTGCTAGTTGATAAAACTCTTGATCACATCAAGAGTTTTATCAACTGCATCGTTCTCATCACTCTGCTCCAGTATTTTGGCATTGCTGATATAACTGAAACTGTTTTGAGGATCCAAGGCCCTTTCAATTGCTCCAGCAAGTTCCTTTGAATTGGTAACCATTTGGGATCCACCCTGTTCCTTGAGTTGTTCATATTCTGCTGAGAAATTCTCATAATATTCCCCATGTATAATTGGACATTCCAGAAGAGCAGGTTCGTAAGGGTTGTGCCCACCTCTACGAACCAAAGATCCACCAATAAAGCAAACTTTTGCCAACCTATACCATAATCCCAGTTCACCCAAGGTATCAGCTATGTAAACAGTATTAGGTTCACTAGGTAATTCCCCTTCTGACCTGAGTACTGAGTTTAAACCATATGTACTTAACAATTCGGCTATCTCCTTTCCTCTTTCAGGATAACGGGGAACCAAAATCAATTGGGTATAGTTACCGGTATTTTTAGACAACCTGATATGAGTTTCAGCAATGATTTCCTCTTCTCCTTGATGTGTTGAAGCCGCAACCCATACTTGTCTGTTTTGAAAAAAATTATTCAGATTTGAATATTCGTTTGGATCGTATGGAAGTGGTTTGGATTCCTGTTTTAGTTGTCCTGTAACAACCAACTTGCTAGGTTCTATCCCAAGAATTGAAAATCTGGATTTGATTTCAGGTGACTGAACCAGAAACAAGTTTATTTTATCAAATAGGTTTTGGGTAAACTTTGGAAATCTCCTCCATCTGTGGAATGATTTTCTGGTCATTTTACCATTAATGACCAAAAGCGGTATGTTTTGGTGATCTGCTTCCGAAATCAATCCTGGCCAAAACTCGCTTTCAACAAGTATACCTACCGAAGGTTGCCAGTGGTTCAGGAATTTCCTTACACAGGGTAACAAATCATAAGGCAGGTATTGATGTACAACATTTTCGTTAAGCTTTGATGTGACCATTTTCCCGGACGAAACGGTTTGTGTTGTAAGTAAAATATTTTGGTCCGGGAAAATTTTTGAAATTTTCTCAATTAGAGATAGCACAAGCAGGGTTTCACCTATACTGGCCGAATGAAACCAAATCAAGGTGCCCTTTTTGCGACTGACTGAAGGGATGCCCAAACGCTCCTTAACGCGATTTGGATCATCAATGCCCTGTTTTGTCCTGAATAGGGAAATTACCCTTGCCAATCCGGGTGTTAAATTGGAAAGGAACAAATAGGAATTCAACAAATGGGATTCTGCCACCTTTTACCGTTTAGTTCTTTTGCTTATTGATATAGGTTGGAATTTACCCGCTTAATTTATTTGGTGTATATATATATCTGTCTACCCAAAATCACAAAAATAAAATAGGGTTTAAATTTCAGGCGGTCTGGATAACATCATCCTCAATGCTATCCCTAGACCTTCAAAATCATGCGAATTTCAATATTATGTGCGATTTACCCACCCACTGATTGAGGATGAGTGGTTGGGTGATGGGGTAATGACAAAAAAAAGGTTTTATAAACCTAAAGGAAACCCAAATCCCGTGGATACAAATCACACATTATTCACAATTCTGATAAATTGAAATATAATAAAATTACAGTGCAATTTTCAATACGATTCAACCAAACAATTTTTACTCATTTCAATATTTTATAATTGCATAAATTTTTTCGATATCTTGCTACCAATATACATTGGAAAACATATACTGATTGGGTTGTATCGTTGTGTATCAAACAATACAAAATAACAACAGAATTTTGCCATTGTCATTTATATAAATTCCAAGGTCATGAAGGATAAAATTGTCATTTCCCTTTCATCAATTCCACCAAGATTCAGAAACCTTGGCAAAACACTGAAATGTTTGTTGGATCAGGATTATAAGGCTGATGAAATACAATTATTCGTACCCCGTAACTATAGGAGATTCCCCCAGCATGCATTTTCAGCTCCTGAAGTACCTCAGGGAGTTTCCTTGAAAATCGTTGATGAGGATTTGGGACCGGCAACAAAGGTTTTGTATTGTGCAAAAGAACATTGGGGAACTAAAACCCGAATTATCTACTGTGATGATGACCGTTTACCGGAACGAAATTGGTTAAAGTCATTTATTTTAGCTTCGGAAAAATTACCCGATAAGGCAATTGTCTCAACTGGTTGGCAATTGACAAGGTATGGTATCACCACTACAAATAAACGCTTACCTAGGGCTATTAAATTAAGGATAATCGAAAATTATGAATACTTGGGTGGAAGGATTAATCAAAAGTTGAAGGAATTTATATTCCGTAAACCTTATAAAAAGCCTTCAAGAATTAATTGTAAGAAACCTGGTTATATCGATATTGCTGCTGGTTATGGAGGGGTATCGATAAAACCTGAATTTTTTGACGAATATGCTTTTGAAATTCCACCAGTCGTTTGGACCGTTGATGATGTTTGGTTAAGTGGCTTGCTTGAGCTTAAGGGAATTGGAATTTGGCAGGATAATTCCATTCGAGTTCCAATAAATATATCAGATATTGGCATAGCAGGTTTGGGGGGAAGTTTAATTGAGGGTCATAATCGCCATGCTGCAAACATTTTGGCTATAAAGTACTTTCAAGATAATTATTCGATTTGGAAAGAGAGTTGAATATCAATTCAAGGGAAGAATTGATATGTCAGATAAGTAGAAAACAGGATTTGAGTGTAGGCTTGTAGAAACTTTTTTCGCCCCCACTCAAGTTAATACTTTTTTCTGTATAGAGATTTGTTTCAAATAAACCTAGAATGGAATAGGGATTATAACTTCATGATATAATCGATTGAATCTAGATTTAGTTCTTACTCTCAAACCTTTCAGTATCATTTATATCAAGCTGGGAACCAGTTTTAACCTCAACAAGAATTAATGGTTCATCCGTTAAATTACTTAGGCTGTGTTTTGTTCCCTTTGGTACATTTAATGACTGGTTTTCCTTTAGAATAATCTTCTTATCCTCCAATGTAATACTGGCTTTACCTTTAAGAACTATCCAATGTTCAGATCGGAAACTGTGTCGTTGCAGTACTATATTTTTACCGGGGTTAATTTCCAGCCGGTTTATTTGTACCTTTTCCTCGTTTAAAAGTTTCTCAGCTTTACCCCAATACCTATTTTCTACCAGATTTTGCCATGCTTGAGGATAGCCGGCTATTTCTAGTTGATCTACAACAGTTTTTACGTACTGTGTTTGATCTGTTTTGGTAACAAGTACAGCATCAGATGTTGAGACTATAACTAAATCTTCGCATCCAAGAGCAACTAATATTTGGTTTGCATTTTCAGATCGAAGGTAAGAATTTTTACAATTTGAAGAAAATACATTTCCCGAGGAAGATATACCCTTCCAGTCTTTTTCGTTTTCTCTCCAAACTGCATTCCAATCACCCAAATCATCCCAGCCAAATTCATATGTGGCAACCAACATATTTGGAATCTTTTCCATTAACGCATAGTCAATTGAAATCGGTTCAATACGATTCCAGTTTTTTTCATTTAATCTAATAAAATCCAAATCCTTTATTGAATTTCGTACCGAAGCAGAAACGTAATTCGTAAGCTTGGGAGAATACTTTTTAAAGGCTTCAATAATCGTTTCTGTTGAAAATAAGTAAATTCCAGAATTCCAAAGGAATTTACCCTGATTGTAAAAGTATTCGGCCTTATCCAACTCTGGTTTTTCATAAAATTGCTTTACTTTGAACAGATTGCTTTTCTTATACCTTGTTTCCGAAGGTTCAATCCAACCGTATCCTGTCTCACTGCGGTCAGGCTTAATGCCTATGGTGACTATTTCTCCAGCCTCAGCAAATGATTTGCTATTATAAATCAGGGAAATCAACTCATCATCATTACCAATTGAATGGTCTGATGGAAGAACCAGCATTGTCGAATTTCCAGATTTCTTATTGAGTTTCAAAGCAGCTGCCAAAATTGCAGGTGCAGTGTCTCTTGGATTAGGCTCAATAATGATACCAGAATTGTTTATTTCGGTTTGATTTAATTGTTCTCCAATAATGAACCTGTATTCATTGCTTGTTAGAATTAGTGGTGATTCAAATCTTGGATCATTGAATCTGTTTACAGTATTCTGAAACAAACTATTCTGCCCCAGAAATTTGGAAAATTGTTTGGGGTAAGTTTGTCGGGAAACTGGCCATAAACGTTTACCAACACCACCACATAGCACAACAGGACAGATTTTGTTCATAGGAATATAAATTAGATTAATTTAGAAGAATTGTATTTATTTAGAGTATTTCCTAAAAAAAATTAGACCAATAAACCCCATCATTCATGTGGTGGTTGTTATTTTCCAAAAGAATACACCCCTTAGATGATATCTTTACCCAAGTTTAGCAATCAATAATCACTTTCAATCTTCAGTTGTGACTCAAATCATAAGCGGAAATGATTTTGAACTCAGCATCTTTGGACAGGGAAATTCGATGATTCTCCTTTTCACATATTGGTAAGGTTTCGTTCGGTCTATCAAGGCAAATAGTGCTTTTAGATGGGGATATTAAACATCTCCGACAATCCCTGTTACTCCTGATTACTTTATATTATCAAGGATAAAGGGATAGGTAAAATGAGAAAACTTATCGTATTCGCTTCGGCCCTTGCCCTCTCCGGCAGCATTGCATTTGAGACTGTGAAAAAATTGAATAATCAGTTTTTGAGTCGCTCTTTCCCAA
>WTGT01000138.1 GCA_011523445.1 Paracoccaceae bacterium | reverse complement strand
ATATAGGACTAAGAAAGTTGAGACAGACCTCCGTTTTTTGGGGAAATGTACTTGTAAATGGATAAGCATTCAGACCTCACGAATGAGGAGTACATCAAATATGCCGAAGCAAAGTTTTCCATTGGCCAGGTTGTAAAGCACAGAAGGTTCCCATTCAGGGGAGTCATTTTCGACATAGACCCAGAGTTTGCCAACACCGAGGAATGGTGGCAATCAATTCCTGAAAACATTCGCCCCAAGAAAGAACAGCCTTATTATTCCCTTTTGGCTGAAAATGATCATACTTATTACATAGCGTATGTTTCCGAACAAAATCTTGTTCTTGACAAAACGGGTAAGCCAGTCGGTCACCCCGGTGTGGAAACCCTTTTCGGAGATCTGAACGACGGCCGCTATGAATCGGGATTTACAGTAAATTAGCAGTAATTCCCGCTAGAACCCACTTCTCTAAAATGGTGATTGTGTGTAGTTATTTTGGACAAAGAGCCAAATTACTTGAAGGATTAACACGAAGATTGCCGAACTTGAAATATCATGCGATATCAAGCGGTTAACAGATGTATAGATAATCTTGAAATTGGAAAGACATGTTGAAAATTCCGTAGAACAAGGGTATATTCAATATCAATAACGGTATATATGGAGTTTGCCGTGGGCGATGCTGTAAAAAGAGTCGATTTGAAGCAATTCTCTCCTGCAAGGGAAGGGATTGTGGGCAATAGTGTCGAATCCGTTATTAGCCTTTTGAGGTACCTTTCACCCGGCCGGCAGATATCCCTTGAAGAAGCAGCTCTGATCCTGAATGAATCTGAATCCTATCTTGAAACCCTGTTGGAGGAGGAAAAGATTCCACATGTCCGGACCGGTTCAACAAGACGGATAAAATACCGGGATTTGATGGAGTACAAGTCGTTACGTGACAAAGATCGTGTACAAGGCCTGGCCCAATTGGTTGCAATGGGCCAAGAATGCGACAAATCGTAAATTTACCCGGTGAAAATCTTCCCAGGGTTGTCCAAATCCCCCAAGCCCATCCCTGTCACGATTGTCCTTGACGCAGACGTACTGTACTCCTATCACAGGAGAAACATCATTTTGTTTTTCTTTCAGGAAGGCTTGTTTCGTGTCAGATGGACCGACATAATCCTGGATGAATGGACAAGAAACCTAGTGAAAAACAGGCCTGAAAAAAGGGATAGTATCCAGAACCAGGAAGCAAAAATGAGGGAAACGTTTCCAGGTGCATTGGTGACGGGGTTTGAGCAACATATTGCTGACCTCGAACTTCCGGACCCCGGGATGATCGCCATGTACTGGCAGCAGCTATCCAATGTGGTGCTCAATACATAGTCACAGAAAACCAAAGGGACTTCCCAAGGGAATACCTTGCCCAATTCAGCATAGAACCCATGAGACTTGATGACTTCCTTGGCATGATTTGCGATCTGTACCCCAAAAGGGCACGCAAGGTGTTGCTGCAGGTAAAAGGGAATTACAGGAACACATCCTTCAATATTCCCGGTTTCATCAAGCTTCTGGATAAAAACAACATGGGAAGTGCTGCTGACCGGCTCCGTACTAGCAAATGGCTATCGGTCAAGGTATTTTTTGAGAAAGTAAAAAGCAGTTGGGGGAGGTAATATCGAATATTTGGCTGTCTGGCTTATGATCCAGCCCCTTGGGTGAATGGAAGGAGTTCATCATAAATCCACTGGATGTCCTTTGCCGAGAATACAACTCCATCAGTAGCCTTGATCAGTTTGGCAACCAGTGGCCTGAGTTCATGCAGTTGAACGACTTTATACCGTGCATTCCGTGAAACGGAGACATCCTTCAATGTGCATTCATCAGAGAAAACGATCACCGACCACATGGGAATTCTTTCAGACAACAAGCGTTTGAGATGCTTTATATGACCACTGTTCTGTCGAATGGGACTGTAGAACCTCACTTTATTGCTCTTGCCACGACCCTTCGGCAATGTTTGTGTCCAGTATTGGTTTTTTTCATTGCCGAATATCCATCCGTTGTAGTTTTTGCTTTCAATTACAAAAAACCCCTTGGGATGGATTAGGATCAAGTCGATTTCGGTCGTTTCGCCATTTCTTTTGGGGATATTGAGATTGAAGAGAAACCGTCCGCCCTCTTTCTCAAAACCTTCCAATTTTTTGAATGCCCGGTATTCACCAAAACCCCCTTTATCCAATTCCCAATAGGATTTCCCGGTGACTTGGTAATAGGAAGTCTGTTTGTATTTGTTGGGACGTATAAGGCGAAACAACAGGTACATACCAACAATGATAATCAGTCCGGAAACCAACATTTTTTAATTAACCATGCCTACATATTGATTATAAATTCAGGGTGTGAAAGTTTTTGGCTACCCAAGAGCAACACAAAGTGCCATTGGCTACCCTGACCCAGACAAATATTTTCAGATGAAAAGGACGAAGACCCAATTAGAATTCCAGCTTAATTGCAACCCTATCTGAAATCCTTCTTCTTCAATACCCGATGGCACATCCATCCTTTCTGGGATCGGACGCCCCCACCAATGAACCCTTGTCAAAATCAATCAGTATTGCCTGACCTCCTCCATGAGGTGACGGTGGGATTTCCACTTGATGGCCTAATGCCTCCAAGGCCCTGATCGTAGCATCGGAATAACCCCTTTCAAGCAAGGAGATATTTTCTTCAAAAAAACTTCTAGGTCCATCCAAGGCGGTTTGTGGATCAAAACCGTAATCCACCATGTTGGTCAGGAATCTTGCATGGCCTACCGACTGATATTGTCCCCCCATAACACCAAAGGGCATGATCATCTTGCCATTGAGCTTTAACATAGCTGGAATAATGGTATGCATGGGTCTTTTCCCTGGCCCTATTTCGTTGGGATGTCCCTCGGTTAGGTTGAATCCTGCACCACGGTTATGAAGGAGTATGCCGAATTTCTCGGAAGCAATTCCCGAACCAAACCCATGGAATATGGAATAAATCAGTGATACGGCCATTCTGTTGGAATCAACCACCGTTATGTAAATGGTGTCCTTATGAACGGATTCCGTGATCTTATGTATGTCGGTATTGACCTCATTCATACTTATCTGGCTGGCCAAGAGGTCTGCTGTCTCCTGGGACAGCAGATGATCCAGCCGGGAAGTATAATCCATGTCAGCAATAAACCTGTTTCGGGCATCCATTGCAAGTTTCCCAGCTTCAATCTCGATATGGGTTCTTTCAGGTCCAAACGGATCGAGACTGCCAAGATCAAAATTCTTGAGAATGTTCAAAAGAAGCAAGGCCATGGCCCCCTGTCCGTTTGGTGGATGCTCGATGACCTCATGACCCTTGTAGGAACTGGCAATGACCTGAGTGTAGTCTGGGGAGTTGTTGGCAAAATCCTCCAAGGTATGGACCCCACCCCATGATTTCAAACTATCCCTCATATCTTCTGCAACTTCTCCCAGATAAAAACCATCCCTACCTTCTCGGGCTATTCTTTCCAGTACTTCAGCCTGCTTCGGGGCACGAAACATTGTTCCCAGGGAAGGAACCTGACCATCAAGAAGGTAGTAGTTCCTGGCCTTGCCCTGCAGCACATCCTTGCCATTTTGCCAGTCGTATCCAACCCGTGGTGATACGGGTATTCCCTCACGGGCATATTTGATTGCAGGTGCAAGTACTCCCTCCATACCCATCTTGCCATAATCCTCTTCCAGTCGGCAAAAGGCATCCACGGCACCAGGGATGGTAATTGATTCCGGCCGGTATTCGTCCAGACAGGTTTTTCCAGCCTCTCTCAAGGAATTGGAATTTGTTGCTGCCGGTGCTCGACCCGACCCGTTAATCGAAATTATGTTCTCTTCATTTGGCAATTTAACCAAGGCAAAACAATCTCCACCCAATCCGGTCGATTGTGGTTCACAAAATCCTAAAAGGACTGCACCGGCAATGGCTGCATCCACAGCATTGCCTCCATCTTCAAGAATACGTACTGCTGTTCTTGCTGCCAGGGGGTGGGACGTGGCACACATGCCATTGGCAGCATATACCGGGGATCGACCCGGATTCTGAAAATCTCTCATTATATTCTATACCCCAAATTAAGATGCTGGAACTGGCTTGATTCTCAATGACGCAAACCAAGCAAGCACAGCCATAGCACTGGCCGTGAACAGACAAAGGCTGATGCCACCCAACTGGAAACTCAACCCCGATAGGAATGTACCAATCACCCGCCCTCCGGAATTGGCCATATAATAGTAACCGACATCCAAGGTTATCCTGGAAGATTGCGAAAAAGCCAAAATAAGAAAAGAATGTATGGATGAGCTGATTGCAAAAATATATCCGATAATAAAAAGCCCCAATATCAGGGTTGCTGGAATCCAGTTGAAATTCATATGCTCCAGAAAGGTTAATCCACCGAGGATAAACAGGATGGCAGGTATTCCTCTACCCAAGTTTTTCAGGTACTGGACCAGAGTCAGAACAGGTAAATTGTCATATTTGACGAAATTGGGTGAAAAGGTTTGTATCATGCCATAGACTACGATCCATACACCCGTAAATAGACCCACCAGAAGGCAAGCCCTCATATCCCCTGCAAGCGATCCATCCGAAATCACCTCAAACAGGTAAATCGGAAATCCAACAACAAACCAGACATCACGTGCTCCATAAAGGAACATTCTCGCCATGGCCAGACTGTTCACATTCTCGTTCTTGGAAAATACTTCCCTCAAGCGAATACCTTTTTCACCCACGGGAAGATTGGAAACCCCAACAATGACCACGCCGACGGTTACAACTGCTAGAAAACCGGCAATAAGGATAAGGGAGGTGGAAAAACCTAACAGACCCAACAACAAAGCACCAGAAAGAAAACCCGCACCACGGATAAAATTCTTCGAGCCCGTCAATCTTGCAGCCCATTTGAACAATGCACCTTCCTGATTGTCGGTAATTATTTTCAGAGAGCTTTTGGATGTGGTTGTGGTTAAATTCCTGGCTGCACCCGACATCCCCTGCAGGACCATGATGAATACCAATGAGGCGGCAATTGACCAGTCCGGGTTCATTTGGGCCAGAATGCTCAAGGCAATTATCTGGATAATCAGTCCTCCATACAAGGTCCTTGCCATGCCGAATTTTGCCCCCACCCAGCCGGAATAAAGGTTAGTAATCATGCTGACCAGCTCATACATCAGGAAAATCATCGCCAGCTGAACAGGAGTGAAATCCAATGTATGAAAATGCAGGAGAAGAATCATTCTCACTACTCCATCGGTAAACATGAAAGCGCCGTAACCCACGGAGACAACAACATATGTATGCAGATGCTTCAACTCAGACACTACGAAACCCCAAATGGTAATTCCAAACCATCCTTTTTTCTTTCACCGGCAGATTTTGTGAAAAACATTTACCGCAATCAATTATTCAATTTAAAGATCGACCTGATGAAGTCTATATTTTGAATGTTCTGTAATTTATTCCTCCCGATTTATAGATGTAAACTTTTGAAAAATAGATTTCAAATCCCGACGTTTTGTTTAGATGCGGAATTACTTTAATTACCGCAAATTCGACAGATGGAAAGAGTGATTCAACAGTTCATCCTTTCCCCTTCAAGCAGACAATTCCCTTACCATGATTAGAATGGCTTTGGAATTAATTGAAAAACTTCTTTTTGAGAACAAGGAGCATTGGGAAATTCGACCTTTCCATCAATCTGGCGAGAGTAAAAATAAATGGTTGCAAAATGATTTCAAATGCTCTGAATATAGAGGTATTACAAAAATAATTTATTGATAGTTAGATGCCGGTTTACAACTTAGCAGAATACAGAAGCAACAAGCCCACACACCTTCAATCTTCCCTACCGGTAGTCAGTTTCAATCGCACTGAATTAGGAGTGATCATGTCACTATACGGTCGCATGGTTGCCTCCGGTATCTGGCGTGACTATGGTATCTCGCACCTCAAGGATGTAGCCATATTTTCGATTTTTCGTCGAACTGCTGACTTTCCCCTGTACCGGATTGAAAAACATCCGGATTTGAAAGCCAGGCATTCCCTTTACATTGTCAAGGCAATGGATGGGCAGATTTTGAAAAGGGGTAATGAACTCAAAAGGGTTATCAGTGTTCTTGACAAACGAAACCTCAGGCTTGTCGGGTAAGTCTCTTCAAACCTAGAAACCTGGTCTCCTTGGAGGCCTCAATTCTGTTCTTGACTTCTTTGAGTGGTTCCACCACAACAAGCATATGAAATGCCGTGGCGTGGAGCATCATATGTTCATTGACCATGATACCAACATGTCCCTCCCAAAATACCAGATCTCCACGCCTTGGTCTTTCACTTTTGTCCAATAATATTCCAAGATCGGCAAATTGCTGATCACTGTCCCTGGGACTTTCGATCCCCACATGGGTGAGGGCGTTGCTTACCAATCCCGAACAATCAATTCCCAATGGGGAATTACCTCCCCAGAGATAGGGAACATCAAGATACCTTTCCGCGATTGAGACAAAATCTCCTTCCCAATCACCGATTTTACGAAGATGGTTGACGGTGACAAATTGACCAGAAGCAAGTCTTGCAAATCTTCCTTCAGTACCGGTAACCCTCAATCTTGTACCGTGGGGCAACCACTTGAGGAATTTTGATTTCACATCTCCCTGCTGGTACATTCCGGTACCAAGGGTACAGACATAATGGGTTTTGTCAGTGGCTGGAGTAAGGTTATCGGCAAGGGTATAGCCCACATAACCATCCTTGACAACCTGCCCAAAACACCAATCCTCAACCCGCTCCAATACCCTGAAATCATTGCCGCACAAAAGCTCGCAGGTAAGTGTCCCATTTGGCTTCTGATATATTCCGGAGACGGGTTGGTATCCCTGATACCGGTCTCCCTTCACAAATTTCTTAGCCTTAACCAATCCCTTCAATTCCAGTGCGGCCACATTTTCGTTGGCGGCCAATAACCGGGAATCATCAATGTTTTTTGTTGGCTTGGGCATTTTATAATTTTACCCGAAATGAGTTTTTGATTTAACCTTTTTTCAAAATTCTTCGGCCTAGCAATTCGGCAATTTGTACGGCATTAAGGGCAGCACCCTTGCGAAGATTGTCTGAAACACACCAGAAATTCAATCCATTTGGTATGGTCAAATCTTGTCTTAATCGGCTGATGAATGTCGCATATTCCCCGATGCAATCCATGGGGGTCATATATCCACCATCTTCATGCTTGTCCAAAACCATTATGCCGGGTGATTCCTTCAGGACTTCCCTTGCTTCATCAACATCGATGGGGTTTTCAAATTCAACATTTACAGCTTCCGAATGCCCAACAAAAACCGGAACTCGCACACAGGTAGCGGTTACATCAATATGCGGGTCTACAATTTTTTTTGTTTCAATTACCATTTTCCATTCTTCACGCGTATATCCGTCTTCCATGAAACTGTCGATATGCGGAATGACATTGAAGGCAATACGGCAGGGGTAAACCTTGGGTTCCACGGTTTCTTCCTGGGAATACAGGGCCTTGGTTTGATTGAACAGTTCATCCATGGCCGCCTTGCCGGAACCGGAGACCGACTGGTAGGTGGAAACCACAACCCGATTTATGGTTGCCAAATCATGCAGTGGTTTCAGAGCCACAACCATTTGGGCAGTTGAACAATTCGGATTGGCAATGATGTTCCTGTTCGAATACTGGGTAATGGCATCCGGATTGACTTCCGGTACGATAAGTGGGATATCCGGTTCGTAACGATAAAGGGATGAATTATCTATCACCACACAACCTGCTTGGGCAGCCAATGGAGCATATTTCTTGGTCGCCGAGGAGCCGATTGCAAAAAGTGCAATATCCCAGCCTGTAAAGTCAAACTGGTCCAAATCACCAACTATCAGCTCATCAGACCCGAATTCAACCGGCTCTCCTGCCGACCTGCTTGAAGCCAAAGCCTTGATTTCGTCCACGGGGAATTCACGTTCCGAAAGAATGTTGAGCATTTCCCTCCCAACATTACCCGTTGCGCCTACGACAGCTACTCTATATCCCATTTGTCTCTTTCAATTAAATTTCTAAACCAAATCAATTCAGTAACTCATTCTACTCTTCAATTACTGGAAAATAAGGATCTCCCCATTCCTCTTCTGGATGATCCAGCATAATATCAACAAAGATCGGAACCAATGCACCCAACAAGCCTGAACCGGTTACCACTTGTTCACGATTCTTGCTGCTTTTATGAGTTGCACCACCATGAATTAACTGATTCCTGAGCAGATATAGTCGCGAAAATATAAGGGACAGAACACGTCCTGTTTCAACCCTTTGGAATGCCCGGAGGAAAGTATTATTGGAAGTAGTGAATTTTTCGTTCATCTCCTGCTTGGTAATCAATCCCGCATTGAAGTCCCAGAAGGGTTTGAAAATATACTTGTTGACCATCAGATTTCTGACCTTGTCGGAGAATTCATCCCAGATGGTTCCATAGATCCTTCGATCCCTGTCGAGTGCATTTAACTTGTTAAAAAATTCCATGTGAAGATCCCTGTCCGAATGAAGATGGGCTTCAAAACCAACTTGCTTGGCGTAGGAGGCATTAAATGCAATCCAATAGCAAATGAACTTCAGATCTTCATCATCATAAAGGCTTTGAGCCCGGGCAACCCAGCTGATTGACCTATGAATGCGGAGTTGAAAATCCGTGGGCAGGTTCGTCTCAAAGTTTTGTTCCTTGGCCCTGAGGACCTGATAATTAATGGTCATTTTCTTTAATTTGAAAACGGAATCTCTGAATTTGGAAGGGAATGTATATTTTAAAAATAACCGAGATTAGTCAACCTTTGAAACATTTGACAAGCCTTTAACCCTGACAACTTCAGAATCAAAAAGTGAGTTCAGCATTTCTGTCAAACCTAACCCGACAAACCCAAAAACAAATCCACGAGCAAACCCCAAAATAGTGGGAAATTTACTGATAGTGTACCTGCAATCATAAAGGTTATTCCTGGTCCAACGACCCTTGAACCCTGGGTACCAATCTGATTGAAAAGCAACAGGCTTCGAATAATGGCAATAAATCCCAAAAACTGTATGACCATGACAACAAGCTCGATCAATTCTCCGGCATTCCCAGTGCTTAGTGGATAGATAAGGTCAGTGTCATATTGAAATATCGAACGCGGGTTTATTTGCTCCCTGATGCCAAACAGGGTTTTGCTCAAAAGAGATATTGCACTTGGAAGGGCAAGCAAAAACAAACCAATTGTGAAACTTGCTAGCGGACTGAGCCAGGAACTGAATTGTGGCCCCAATTCTGATCTCTTGGCAGCGTTGCGAAAGCTCTGAATGACAAGAATGAGGCCAACCACATAGAATATTCCCCTGAGCAAGCTTTCGAATGACTGAATAATTCCGACCAGT
>WTGT01000055.1 GCA_011523445.1 Paracoccaceae bacterium | reverse complement strand
TATGAATGCCCTGGCCATGCAAACACATCTGGAAAAACTTGATATTCAAACCAGGGTCCTTTCAGCCATCAGGCTGGACGAGATGTGCGAACCCTATATCCTGCGCAGGTCGTTGCGACATTTGGAAAAGAAAAGGGTATGCATTTTTGCTGCTGGTACAGGAAATCCCTTTTTTACAACCGATACGGCAGCAACCCTCAGGGCAAGTGAATTGTATTGTGATGCCGTTTTCAAGGGTACAAAGGTCAGTGGTGTTTATGACAAGGACCCGGTTAAGAATCCCAATGCCAAGAGGTATGAAATTATCAGCTACGAGGACGTTATACAAAAGGACCTTAGAGTCATGGATACCTCTGCCATTGCCATGGCCAGAGACAATAATTTGCCTATTATCGTGTTTTCGCTGGAAGAGCCTGGTGGCTTTGAAGGTATAATCAAGGGTCTTGGAACTTATTCAATAATTAAAAATAGCTAAATCAGGACGTAATTGGTGGGTAGACATGGAAGATTTTGAACTTGATCTGGAAGATTTTGAACGAAGAATGGAAGGAGCCATTAATTCGTTAAGGCAGGATTTTGCTGGTCTAAGGACAGGTAGGGCTTCGGCTTCAATGGTCGATTCATTGGTTGTCAATGCTTATGGTGCCCAGATGCCCATGAATCAGTGTGGATCAATAAATGTACCCGAACCAAGATTGTTATCGATCTCTGTTTGGGACAAAACGATTGTTGATGATGTTGTCAAGGCCATCTTGGATTCTGGACTGGGGATTAACCCTGTCGTCGAAGGTACCGTAATTCGCTTGCCAATACCGGAATTAAATGAGGAGCGTAGAAAGGAGTTGTCGAAAGTGGCTTCCCAATATGCTGAAAACACCCGGATTTCCATTCGCAATATCAGGAAGGATGGTATGGATATTCTGAAAAAAGCCAAATCCGATGGATTGAGTGAGGATGAGGTTGTTCTCTGGTCTGATGAGATTCAGGACTTGACGAATCAATTCATTGCAAAAACAGACGAAACATTGGAAACAAAAAAATCAGAAATCATGGCAGTGTAAATTTGGCTAAGCAAAAGTTAATCAATACAAGTCAGGAATTGTCAAATTTTCCAAACCACGTAGCCTTGGTCATGGATGGCAATGGCAGGTGGGCAAAGGCAAGGGGATTGCCAAGGGTTCAAGGACATCATCGTGGAGCAGAGAGACTACGTGATATTGTAAAGTCATGCCCAGAGTTGGGAATACGATATTTGACCGTCTTTGCCTTTTCTACAGAAAACTGGAAACGGGGCCAGGATGAGGTTTCTGGACTGACTAATCTGTTTCGACAGTATATGGGATCGGAATCCCGTGAGTTGATTGAAAAGGGTGTAAAAATCAATTTCATTGGCAATCGGGAAGCTTTTGACCGATCACTTGTTGAACAGATGAATCAGCTGGAAAGTGCCACCAAAAGCAATGAGGTCTTGGAATTGACCGTTGCCATCAATTATGGTGGGAAAAGTGAGATCGTTGACATGGTCAGGAAAATCACCAGAAAAGCTGTCGAGGGAAAATTAAATCCTGATCAACTGGACGAAGTTTTGGTTGACAAGTTTCTCTCGACCTCCAATCTACCGGACCCCGATTTGATCATCAGGACATCAGGAGAAACCAGGCTATCAAATTTTTTCCTATGGCAGGCAGCCTATTCTGAATTGGCTTTTGACCAGACCCTGTGGCCAGATTTCACCGTAGAGCATTTTAAATCCCACCTTATTCAATATGGAATCAAGGAACGACGATTTGGGTCAATTACCTGAACAACCCGAAGAATCAAAATTCAAATCATTACCTGCTAGGGTACTTACAGCCTTGGTATTGGCAGGTGTCGCATTGGGATCCTACCTCGGTGGCATCCTTACATTTTCATTGTTTTTATTGGCACTCTTTTCATTTTTGCTTTTTGAACTGTGTGGCTTGCAAACACCAGCATTTTCGAGGTCAAGGAAAATAGCTTATGTGTTGTTGGGTTGTGTTTTCATCATCGGCTCAATGGTATTTGAACTGGCAAATGCATATTCAATTGATTTGGACAAAATCCGAAATAATTCACAGCTTTTTGTTTTTGTCTTGATTTTTGTAATTGTATCTGGGGTTTTACTCAGATACAAAATTTACATGGTGGCTTGTGGAACCGGTATATTCCTTGCCGTTCTCGGACATTCAATGGCATTCTTGGGGAGTAAGCCAATATTTTTAATGATTGTACTTCTGATCATTGGTACGGATGCTGGTGGATACTTTGCAGGAAAATTGATTGGTGGCCCAAAATTTTTTCCACGAGTCAGCCCCAACAAAACATGGTCCGGAACGATTGGGGGTTGGGTGTTGTCAATCATCATATTGATTGGATTTATGTACTTTTGGAGAGATAAATTGCCCACCACATACCTAGTATTTTATGCATTGGCCATTTCGGTATTTTCACAACTTGGCGATTTGTCAATCAGTGCAATAAAGCGAAAAGTAGGTGTCAAGGACAGTTCGAATTTGCTGCCTGGGCATGGTGGATTCCTAGATAGATTTGATGGCTTTATAGGTGCAGGAGTATTGATTTTCTTCCTTACAATAATGAATTTCCAACCTAATATTTTTGACTTTTGATTATTGAAAATTTATGAAGTATGGAAGTCCTTGTTAATTCAATTCTTACAATCGTTCCTTTTCTGGTTGTCATAGCGATTGTTGTAACTTTCCACGAGTTTGGACATTATTTTGCTGCCAGATTATGCAACCTGCCGGTATCGGTTTTTTCCATCGGGTTTGGGCAACCCCTCTGGAAAAAAACTGATCGGAATGGTACCGAATGGCGTTTATCACCCATCTTGATTGGTGGTTATGTAAAGATTCCAAATCTATTGACATTACCTGGTCCAAAAAACTCATTTGTTGATAATGCGAAAGTTGCTGGTACAGAAATCCCTGTAAGGAAAAAGTTTATTGCTGTAGCTGGAGGACCACTAGCGAGTTTTATCTTGGCCATAATCGTATTTGCCTTGGTCATAACCTTTCAGGGCTTTGTCAAGGAACCGCTGGTTGTTAAATCAATTCACAACCTTCCAGCAAGTGACTTTGAACTCCAACCTGATGATGAAATCCTGGCCATAAATGAAGAACCGATTAACACTCTTTATGACCTGTATATTTTCGGCAACCAATCAGACCCTGCAGATACATTTTATTACAAGGTAAGGCGATTCGAGGAAGTAAGGGAGGTAACCGGACCCTATCCCACACCCCCAATCATTGATAACATTAATCTGGCATCACCTGCAGAAGCAGCAGGTCTGAGGATAGGGGACGTAGTATTAAGTGTTGATGGCAAGGAGGTGGGAAGTGGATCAGACCTGGCCAGGGAAGTGGCTGATTCCAAAGGCCGGTTAATGGATTTGGTTGTCTTTCGGGACAATCAGGAAATCAGCATCAATTTGGCGGGAGAGTTTCAGGATATTCCCATAGGTAATGGAGAATTTGAAAAAAGGGTATTGATAGGAATTGGTCTTGGCCTTGCTCTTGAGCCTGACACATACACACCAGGACCACTGGATGCTCTTTGGTATGGGGCCTTGAGAACCCTGTCGGTCGTGATATCCACTCTTCAGGCAATACCAAAGCTTATTACCAATGAGATCAGCAGTTGCAACATTCAGGGACCAATCGGAATTGCCAAATTTTCGGGAGCTGCAGCAAATCAGGGACCAATTGTATTTATTCTTTTCATAGGGGTTTTGTCAGCAGCAATTGGTGTTGCGAATTTACTTCCCATTCCAGTATTGGATGGTGGCCACCTGGTATTTTATTTTTATGAAATGATCAGTGGCAAAGAAGCCAATGGGAAATTCAAATATTATACGTATGTGATTGGTTTAGGGCTTATCATTTGCTTGTTTGCTTTCACAATCTACAATGACCTGACTTGCTGATATGAAAGAATTAGCACTGACAACAAATTTGAATTATTTAGACTTTAAAAAGTTTAAGCCCAATGTTAATTGGGGAGGTTACAATTAATAAAAATAAGACAACTCTTTTTAGGGGGATATAAACTTGCAATTGCGTTTCAGGATTTTTTTAATTGCTTCAAGTCTGTTCTTGGGAACTTTAATCGGTTCAGTAGCCTATTCCCAGTCCTATTCATATGATCGAATTGATGTTGTGGGGAATCTACGGATTGATCGGGACAGCATTATTCGTATCTCTGAGTTGCCCGAATCAGGTACGGTTTCCAGCAGTGATCTCAACGAGGCATTTAAAAACCTTTCTGATCGCGAACTTTTTCAGAACATCACCATTGTACCAAAAAACAGGCTGTTGGAGATTACAGTCGAGGAATATCCCCTCATCAACGAAATCAGTATTGAAGGCAACAAAAGAATCAAGGACGATGTTATTGAACCTTTCATAAGGTCAAAATCCCGTCAGGTCTATTTACCTTCCAGGGCATCCCTTGATGCCGAAACCATATCCCGGCTTTATTTTGCCCGAGGACGATTCGCTGCAACGGTCACGCCAAAAATCATTCGCAGGAGAGATAATCGGGTTGATTTGATTTTTGAGATTGCCGAAGGCAAGGTTGTAGAGGTTGAACGCTTGAGTTTCATTGGCAATCAGGCATTTTCCGATGAAAAACTAAGGAAGGAACTGGAGACCAGGCAGGCTGGTGCTTTGCGAGCATTAATTAAAAAGGATACCTTCGTTGCCAACAGGCTGGAGTTGGATAAAACCCTGTTAAGGGATTTTTATCTGGATAATGGTTATGTTGATTTTGAAATCGAATCGGCAACTGTTGAATTGGCCCGTGAAAGAGATGCCTTCTTCATCAATTTCAAGATAAATGAAGGTCAACAATATACCTTTGGAGAATTATTGGCATCCACTGAACTTGAAGATGTTGATACCGAGGAGTTTTTGGGAACGATCAAGATTGAAACGGGTGATATATTCTCGCCCAATTCCCTGATCTCGGCGCGTGAGAGAATGGAATTTCTGGCTTCCGAGAAGGAAATGACTTTTGCCCGGGTGGTCCCAAGAACCAGGGTTAATAGTGATGACAATACAGTTGATGTTGATTTTGTAATCGAGATAGGTCCGCGGATTATCGTTGAACGGATTGAGATCGAGGGCAATGTCACAACCAAGGATTACGTCATCAGGAGAGAATTCACCACCGTTGAAGGTGATCCCCTCAATGCCGAGGAAATCAACCGTTCTGCAGAACGAGTAAGGGCCTTGGGATTTTTCTCCTCGGTTGAGGTATCGGAAGAAAAGATTTCACCAACCCAATCGATCATACATCTGCAGGTCGAGGAACAGGACACTGGAACTTTGACTTTTGGACTGGCTTATTCCCAAGCCGAAGGGTTGGGAGGTAGCATAGGCTTGACTGAAAACAACCTTCTGGGGCGAGGTCAAAGACTTTCATTTTCAATTGATTCAAATTCCAGTGGAACTGACTATTTTGTTACCTTTGGTGAACCCAAATTGTTCGGTCAGGACATGAATTTCAATTTCACGGTTGGTACCCGGAATCAATCGAGAAACGACAATATTGTTGACGTAGAAGAATTCGTTCTTTCTTCAGGTATCAATTTTCCGATTAGCGAAACCAGCCGTTTGGGCTTCAATGTCGGTTTCTCCACCTACGACTATAAACCTTACAATAGAGAATCACGACTTCTAAGAAAAGATGTAGGTAAAGGTATACCTAAATATGGGGATGTAACATTACCAGGATATGAGTATGTGAAAATAGGATATGAAGATGTTCCTGTACCCTACGAGAGGCAGGTACGGGTTGGATACAACTACCAGTATAACAGTATTCCACTGGGATTTTCAACACAACGTGGAGTGGTTGGCACTTTCAACCAAACCCTGACTTTTGGCAGTGGTTCCCACAATGTATTGAGGACTATTGGTACATTAAGGGGACAAACAACAGCATTTAATAATAATGTAACTCTTACTGCAACCTTGGAAGGAGGGATAATTAAACCACTTGGAGGCCGGGATTCAAGACTTTTTGACCGTTTTCAGATGAATTCAACACTCTTCAGGGGGTTTGCACCTTATGGTGCAGGACCTAGAAGCAAGCATGCACCAAAAAAAGCATTAGGTGGGAATTATTATACTGCCTTGAGGTTGGAAAGCAGGTTCCCACTTGGGTTTGATGAGGAACTCGGAATTTCGGGTGGTACCTTTTTTGATGTAGGTTCGATCTGGGGTTTGGATGATACCGATGATGGATTTACAAATACTGAAACAGGTATACATGAGCCAGTAGATGATTCCTTTAAATTGAGATCAACTGTCGGCGTATCGTTCTTCATCAGAACATTCCTGGGGCCATTGAGATTCAATTTCTCACAACCCGTCAAAAAATATCCAGGTGACTTCACCCAAAACTTTGAAGTCACCATACAGTCAAATTATTAAATGCCAATTCGTAAATTCTCACTTAAATTCCTAATATTATTTTCCCTAGTCCTTTTGTCAGCCACCTCATTTGGTCAGAGTCAAGTTTCTAGCGAGCAATTCTATCCTTCTGTACGACCAGAAGTAACTGTAGTTGACTACCGTACATTATACCTCAGGTCACAATTTGGTATCAGGGTTGCAAATGGGTATCAGGAGGCGCAATTATCGCTTCGTGCCGAAGGAACCTACTATTCCGAATTGTTTGAAGATGAGGAAAGGGAATTGGCTGAAAAAAAAGGTAATCTCACTTCATCGGAGTTTGAATTGCTTGTCGAGGATTTTGATACCAGGGTAGAATTCAGAAGAATGGTTCAGGATCGCAAGGGTGTTACACTGAGCGAGTGGGAAAACCGTCAACAAGAGATATTTCAGGCATATGTTACACCGATTATTATTCAGGTAGCACAACTTTTTGGTTCCAAATTGGTTATCCCAATAGACCTTATCATTTGGACTGATGAATCGCTTGATATAACACCCTATGTTTTGGTCCAGGTGAATGCCACTATTGGAGATGGTACCGGATTAACCGAGTACATTAATCCACTGGAATTTGTCGGCATTGCAGAATAACTTCAAGAACTTACATTTTTGCTTCAATTTTATGGAAAGTAGTTATGCGAACAGAGATTAATCTATCCCTACCGATGGCAGATTTGTCCATGATCAAGCGAATGATCCCACATCGGTATCCATTCCTGTATATCGACAAGGTAATGAATCTGGAAAAGGATAAGGGTGGTATTGGTATCAAGAATGTAACCTGTAATGAACCTTTTTTTCAGGGTCATTTTCCAAATCAGCCAATCATGCCAGGAGTGTTGGTAATTGAAGCAATGGCCCAAACGGCAGCAGTTGTTGTCAATCATTCCCTTGACATGATTGATGAAAATCTGGGCATTTACCTTCTGGCAGTAGATAATGCCCGTTTCAGGAAAATGGTTGTGCCCGGTGATATACTGGAATTGCACATGACGGTTTTGAGGGGAAGAGGTAAATACTGGAAACTAGATTGCAAGGCAATGGTAGGAGATGAGCTTGTATCTGAAGCTGTAATTACCGCCTTGTGGGAAAAGTTGGATGAATAGACAGATTGGAAACTGATTTTATGTCCATCCATCCACTGGCCTGTATTTCTGAAGGTGCTCAAATCGGAGCACACTGCACGATTGAAGCATTTGCCTTTATTGGTCCTGAAGTTGTTCTCCACGACAAAGTTCATGTGAAACCACATGGAACCATCACAGGTCGAACTGAAATTGGTGAGGAAACGGTGGTTTTCCCTTATGCCTGTGTTGGTGAAGTGCCTCAGGATCTCAAGTACAAGGGAGAGAAAACTACTCTCAAGATAGGTGAGAGAAACCGAATCAGGGAGGGAGCCACACTTAACATGGGTACGGCTCACGGTGGTGGAATTACTGAGGTCGGTGATGATTGTCTGTTCATGACCGGAGCTCATGTAGGACATGATGTCAGGGTTGGAAATAATGTAATTCTTGCCAATCAGGTTGCTCTTGGTGGACACTGCATTTTGGAAGATAATGTCATCATCGGAGGTTTGAGTGGAATTCACCAGTTTGTACGAATAGGCAAGGGAGCTTTTGTCGGTGCGGTAACCCTTGTTCGACGGGATGTCATTCCATATGGCATGGTTGATGGGCCTGATGGTAGCCTCAAGGGATTGAATCTTGTAGGATTAAGACGCAGAAAGATTTCCCGGGAAAAAATTGAAGAGCTTCGAAAGGCTTATTCATTTCTGGTAAATTTCAAGGGCTCCTTTGCAGATGCCGTCAAGGAACTGAAAAACAGAAATTTTTCTTCTGATTCACTGGTCAATGATGTAATAGAATTTACCTTGTTCAATAGTGGAAGAGAATTCCTGAAACCAAGCTGAACACATCATGAAACATGAAGAACCAAGGCATTTTCTCTTGATCGCCGGTCGAGGTTTATTACCCAAATTAGTATATGAAAAGCTTGTGTCGCGCGGGGATAATGTTGAAATCGCCTTGCTACCCGGATCTGAACATCATGATTTGCCTACAAGCCATACCAAAATCAAACTAGATAATTTTTTAGAATTACTCCAAAAGTATAGAGGTATGGGCGTTGAACATGTTGTACTTGTTGGAGGTGTTGATAGGCCCAATCAAACAAGCATCTCATTCAAGCAGGGAAAAACCAATAATCAAATTAACATTATGGGAGGGGATGATTCCATACTGAAACAATTTCTAACTGTTATTGAAGAGATTGGTTTTAAAATTTGGGGTGTTCACCAAGTTATACCTCAATTGGTAAATCACAATGGAGTATTGACTGATCGATCTCCTTCATCGGCTGATAAATCCGATATTATTTTCGCGGAAGAAATTGTTACATCCATAGGTAATGCAGATATAGGTCAGGCTGCAGTTATCAGAAATAACCGGTGTATAGCAGTGGAAACAATCACTACAGACTGGATGCTTGATTCCATCAAGGATGTTTATTCAACATTTACCAATGATCCAGACGAAAGAGGTGGAATCTTAATCAAGGCATCCAAGCCCAATCAGGATCTTCGTGTTGATTTACCAACCATTGGTCCGAATACAATCCAAAGAGTTGTATCCCTTGGAATGAGTGGCCTAGTCATTGAATCTGGCAAGGTGATATTGATAGATTTACCCATGGTGATTAAAATGGCAAATCAGGGTGGAATATTCATTTGGTCAAAAAGCCTAAATCGAAATATCCGAGAAAGATCTTCCTGATCGCTGGCGAACCCTCCGGTGATAATCTGGGGGGCAACCTGATGGAAGGATTGCTCAGTATTTATCCCGAAGTCGAATTTCTCGGGGTGGGTGGTCCGTCAATGATTGAAAAAGGCCTAGTCAGCATATTCCCCTATGATGATTTATCAGTTATGGGCATTACCGAGGTACTTTCAAATCTGCCCAGGTTGATCAATAGAAAAAAC
>WTGT01000330.1 GCA_011523445.1 Paracoccaceae bacterium | reverse complement strand
GAGTGGCAAAACTATTTAATAGAGGTTCCCTTAAAAGAGAAATTTCATTCTGAGTTACCACCACAAGAGCGGGGAACAGAGGCACTGAAGGAATTTTTAATTGATGCTGAGAATATACTAAATTCAGGTCAAGCTGAATGGACCGGTTCCCTTAGCGATTCTGAAAGTGATGACAATAGTGCACAAGTAAATAAGATAAATACATTACTTGCTTTCTATCAGCACCTTAAATGGTTATCAGATTGCTTTGAAGAACCTGGTATTTCGGTAACATTTAGATGACTAAATTCGATTTAAAATCACCTAGTGAGGCTGAATTTGATCTCCAAAAAATAATTTTAGATGAAATTACTTTTGGAAATACAAAATTTAGTATTTCATGCTGTGATGATTCTGCATTTGTAGCTGATGAATGGCTCAATCTAGGGCAAATCAGGATACCTTTAAATAGCAATCATATTTCTGAAAATTCTAATGATCAAATGGAGTTGATTCATGGTTACTTGCAAAAGGGAGTATACGAGTGGGTCACACCAGAAACCAGCAAAGTTAGAAAAAAACTTGACGAAGTATTAGGTAATGAAAATAAGGAAAGTAGCAACAGCAGCTTGTTGACGGATATAGCTAATGTTGGGTATAGAACATGCCTAATTCGCCCTTTATTTGATGCTATGGCATTAATGGAAATGCCTTATAAAAAAGATACGACTATAGTTGTTGATACTTCTTCTGTTATACAAGGCGGATTTGATTTCGTTTGTGAATTCCTCCAACCGGAAGTAAGTGTAATGATCCCTGCCATGGTGGACACTGAGTTAAGAATTTCGAGTAATAATTATTTTTCAAAAAGACGGAGAGATAAAAAAAGCATTAAGGATAGACATGATGAATTATCTGGGCACCTAAATAGCCAAGGTGGGCAGAGGGCATTAGATCGTTGGGAAATTTATAGGGAAGTTGAATTAGAAAGACCTTTAATTCAAGGAGTACATCAATTAAATAATGCGAATGCTGATCCCCAAATTTTAGAAGAAGCCAGACGTTATCAGGCTCAATCTAGTCCAAATCACAAGGTTCGACTATTGACAGCTGATCAGGGATTGGCACGAGAAGCTTATCGAAAAGGAATTTTTCCTCTTTATTTCAAGGCTACTAAGGCAGACAGTTTTTTTGGGAAAAAACTTACCGGATGTATGTTTCATCCTTTCTCGGGGAAGCCTCAAAGAATTTCGTTGGTGTATGTTCTTTGGGAATTGGCAATATCATTTGGCAGTGTAAAATTTGAAGGAGTAAATAGAGGTAATAATATTGAGATAAAGTCGATTGGAAAAGGATTAGAATGGACTACTACCAAAACTCATGATGATGTTCTTTGGTGCAAAACGAACATACAAGTTAATACTGCAAAGAAATCCCAAGTTTCTTTAAATAATGATCAATCAACAAGTTCTGAAACTCAAACCGAAGAGTTAAGTAATTCTATATCCGTGGAAGCACTAGGTTCTAAGAAGAAAGTTACTTTTTATGGATTTAATGTAGCTAAGTTAATTCGGTTAATTTGTATGCTTGATGACAAACAAGAATTAACACTGAATGAAGTATTGAATATTCTTGGGACTACAACACCTAGGGGGGCAGATGAATATAGGTCCCTTTTACTTTCAGGGAGATTGATAATACTGGAAAATGGGTTGTGGAAACCAACCAAGATTTTATCCAGATTATCTATTGCGATAAGAAATAACGAAAAAGACCTTATCAACCAATATCTACTTAACATTCCATCTTACAAGGAGTTTATAACTGAGTTAAATAAATTAGAAACGGAAAAAATACTTGAAATAAAACCATATGGTTCAAGAATAAGGGGATATCTTATATTGGGAGAGATCACCATGAATTGTATAGAAATTCGAGGTCAAGGAATCTATTCAACAAAAACTATACCAAACTTAAATGATTTTGCAGAAATAGCAAAAGAACATTACAGGGAATTGGCAACCGGAGAGGGATTAGTACCAGTAGGTGCTTGGTTAGAGAATCTAATCAGGAAAAATGGGATACATCCTGTTGTTGCTAAGGACAAATTAAATCAGGCTGCTAAAGAAGGTTTAATCAACAGAACTACAGAAGGTTCGACTACTCAATTCAGAAAAGGAAACCAATATTTTCATATTCTCCATGTCGAAGAAAGGATTCCACAAATAAATAGGATACACTACTACAGAGGTGATTTTCTTATACCTGAAAAGGCAAGTGTTACTATTCGTATATCGGAGTAGATCTAATG